>PAOO01000018.1 GCA_002708065.1 Chloroflexota bacterium | reverse complement strand
AGGGTGATTCCAGTGGAAATCATCTCGCTACCGGAAAATTCCATACCAGCGTCAGTAATTTGCGAACCCAGAAAAATCTGTCGAATAGCGTCAACGCCGTAGGTCAGCGGGTTTACCTTTGCGACNATCTGCAGCCACNNAGGAACANCGTCAACNGGGAAAAANACNCCGGCNAGAAACATNANGGGNAANACGATGAGTTGCATCAGGAANTGNAANCCNTGTTGAGANNGCATCCTNGTNGCCATCANNATACCNANNCCCGANAGNGNCAANGATAGTATNANCAGNGTNGGNANTAANTTCACNACCAGTAANGGAGTAATGGAGAGGCCAATTATCGGNGCTATGACNANCATNATCATCCCNTGCAACAGTGACGTAANNGATCCGCCNAAAGCTTTACCCAAGTATGACCCCTACCCTNCTCAAAGGAGCCACAAGAACTTCCTTTAAGAATCCATGTTCCCGATCAACCACAACTGAAGTACCAGACAGCAAGGAGGACGTGAGAACAGTCATAGCAAGGATTCCCGGGTATATAAAATGAATGAAGTCAACACCACCAGCAAGTCCGCCAACAATNCGACTGAATCCTGCGCCAAAAACCACAAGAAACATCAGCGGAAACATGAGTGATGAAATTATCCTGGTCCGATCAGANATAAAATGCAACAACTCCCTGAATGCTACAACCCAAATACCACGATAAGTTTCAGTTATCACTTAACGATGNCTCGCCCTCATTGCCTGTCTCATCAAGGTCTGCTCNTCAACCTTCTCGTCACGAATCTGGCGGCCCGTCACGTGAAGAAACACATCCTCTAAGGTCGGACGTCTAAGCCCAATTGTGCGGAGGGTCCCGNCAAATCCTTGAACGAACTGGGGAANGAACTCCTCCCCGTTTNNAACGCGAACACTGACAGTCCCATTAGTATTAANNGGAGTGAGCNAGTATTTTTCCTTGAGTTCTTTTTCAACNAGNTCATTGTTGTNTGAAGATATNGTGACAGTGTCACCACTGACNTGACTCTTGAGAGCAGTCGGGGTATCNATGGCCACGATCTTGCCGTNATCAATCACAGCGATACGNTCGCTATTCTCCGCTTCGTCCATGTAGTGGGTGGTGAGGAATATAGTGAGCCCTTCTTTCTCCCGAAGACCGAGTATGTATTCCCAAATGCGATTGCGNGTNTGAGGATCAAGACCAAGNGTAGGCTCATCAAGGAACAGCACTTGAGGCAGATGCACGAGACCACGTGCAATTTCAAGACGTCGCTTCATACCCCCTGAGTACGTACGAATCTTGTCCTTGCGACGGTCCCAGAGTCCCATCAGTGTGAGCAATTCCTTGGTTCTACGCTTCCTTACATCCGAACTCACCCCATAGGCAAGGGCATGAAACAATATGTTCTGCTCAGCAGTCAGGTGATCATCCAAAGTCGTTTCTTGAAATACGAGGCCGATCGACCTCCTAACAGCATTTTTCTGTTTTATAATGTCCGAACCTGCAACCGTTGCTCCGCCGGAAGTTGGTCGAAGAAGAGTGCACAGCATATTAATGGTCGTAGTTTTACCNGCACCNTTCGGTCCAAGAAATCCGAAAACCTCCCCTTCTTCTACCTCAAAGGAAACATCTTTTACGGCATCAAAATCACGAAAGCGTTTACCGAGGTTATTTACTTGAATAATTGGCATAAATGACGGCTTAGTATTCGTTCCATTTCGATTAAATCGGATGTAAATTGATTCGCTTTGGTGATTAATGTTATAAGTTATCAAATCTAGAACANAGGAGTGACACTAATATGGCCAAGTATTTACTGCAGGCATCCTATTTAGTTGACGGGGTGAATGGCCTCCTCAAGGAAGGCGGAACATCNAGAAAAGCCACGGTGGAAAAGCTGACAGAGTCCATGGGCGGGTCACTGGAAGTTTTTTACTATGGATTCGGCGACAACGACGCTTACGCCATCGTAGACATGCCTGATGAGGCCACAATGATAGCNNTTTCCNTNGCNGTNAANGGAACCGGAGCGCTNAGCTTNAAAACGACCGTTCTAGTAGAGCCTGAAGTGATAGATGAAGCNAGTGCCAAGGCCATAAATTACCGCTCCCCAGGNCANTAATTTCCAAACGGTGAAAAGTTNGCCGCAATTATCTGATGCCACGCAAANACAGGTTTCTGATAACAAGCGAACATTACATCTGTGATGTCTATTCAGGGATAGGTAATTCGAAAATTGATCTCGGAACATCGTGTAGATGAATGTCGAAGAGAATCTGAAAACCGATTCTAGTTTTAAGGATACCAAGGCCTGGCTGTTTATAGGTGCATTGGCAGGAGGGCATTCTCTCTTTCACTGGGTGGTACAAGGCTTCGTTGTCGTGCTGCCCGAAGTACAAAGTCATTTTGCGTTGACCGGCATAGAGATTGGCTTAGTTCTGACCGTGAGAGAACTATCTACTGGCCTCGTGGCGTTTCCTGGAGGTGTGGTAGCCGATTCCCTCAGAAGACACTGGGGGGCCTTCCTCGCAGCCTGCATCGGTGGATTTGGAATTGGATCCCTACTTATGGGAGCTTCTCCGATGTTCGGCATACTCCTGGCCGGGGTATCCATAATAGCTATCTTACATTCCCTTTGGCACTTGTCTGCCGCTTCTTCACTCTCTCAGAGTTTCCCAAATAACAGGGGGGCTGTTTTATCGTTCCACGGGATAGGAGGAAGTGTTGGAGATGGGATTGGGCCGTTTGCCACCGGCATTTTGCTATCNTTTGTCACCTGGCGGGGGATATTAACCTTTTACGGAGCAACAGCAATTATTTTCTCTATATTGTTCCTATTAGCGGTANCCAGAATATGGCATNTAAAGGAACAANACAATGAAGGTATTCGCCTTACTAAACGATTAGAAGGGCTGATGNANACGCTTCGTCATCCAGTCATTTGGGGTATNTCCGTGGTAAAAGGATTGCGAAGTATGGCTCTCGTAGCGTTATTAACGATATTTCCTCTCTATTTTCACGACGAATTACTTATGGGAACTTCTATGAGAGGTCTGCANATAGGGCTTCTTATCCTTATCGGGATAGTGTCTAAGCCGTTAGCCGGATATCTTTCGGATCGCTTCGGTCGGAAAANANTCCTAGTTCCTGGCCTAATATGGTCCTGCNGTATTTCTCTCACTTTAATGTTTTTCTCGCAGGGAATTATGCTAGCAGTTTTGGTTGTATTGCTAGGAATGTTNCTTTACCCAGATCAACCAATCATTACTGNGACAACCCTGGATCTTGTAGAAAGCGAAGTGTCCTCCACTGTTCTGGGAATCACAGCTACTGTAGCTCTCGCAATGAGCACGGTATCCCCTTTGTTAGCAGGGGTTATTTATCAAAGTTCAGGTGTTGACTCGGTAATGATTTACGTCGCTTCTCTTTTTGCAACAGCGTCAATCATATTTTTGATACTTCCCTTGAATAATCCTGTTGGGGGAAAACTTACCTGAGAATTAATGTGAAAGACAAAACAGACGTCTTATACATTATCTGGGTAAGCTGAAGGTCATAGACTTAGTCGTTTTACAAATACCCTGCTCTACTTGGCATTTGTATTGAATGAACTGTAGCTTATTATTGCCTCAAAAAATATTTGTTGGGAAAGCATAATGGCAAAATTACGATTTGGAGCATTCCTGGCACCACACCATCCTATAGGCCAGAGTCCCACTTTACAGCTTCAAAGTGACCTTGAATTGGTTGCCCACCTTGACCGATTAGGTTACAACGCATTTTGGTGCGGGGAACACCACTCCACTGGTTGGGAAGTCATCGCTTCCCCTGAGATCTTCCTGGCCGCGGCGGCGGAGAGAACGCAGCAGTAAGCTATCGGCTATAACCCTTCTGCATAACCGTCTCGTCGAGGGTCAGCTCCTCCATTGAATCGACCAGAAACTTCATCCCGGGTTATGCCTTGGGCGCCGCCAACAGCTCGAGAGAATGATCCAATGTCTGTAATTTTATGACCCAGTGACTTCAATCCATTTATAGTGTCGGCAGAAAATCTACTTTCAGTTTCTACCTTCCTCCCTATGGTGCTCTTAAGCCTCGGGGCCTCAATAGCATTTTGAATATCCATTCCACGATCTAACAAATTCACAATAATTTGGGGGGTAGTTTGCATGATTCCCCAGCTCCCAGGGGTTCCTACGCTGGCGAAGAATTTTCCCTTCTTAAAAATCTGTGTAGGCGAGCAGCAGAAATCTACTTTTTTTCCGGGACCTATGATATTTGGACTACCTTCCTCCAAATCAAACCAATGACACATATTATTCATAAATATCCCGGTATCTTTAGGAGCTAAGGAGCTTCCAAATGCCCCTCCCAGGGTCTGGGTCACATTGACTACATTTCCATGCCTATCCGCGACAGCAAAGTGGGTTGTCATTCCCCCGTCAAACTCACCTGGCAGCAATGATTTCGCAGGTCTGTGTTGTAAAAACCGATCGCCTGGAGAATTACTAGCCTTTCCAAAATCAATCCTGCGTTTTTGAGAAAGTGCATATTCTTCCGAGAGCAACACATTTAACGGAACAGGGTTGATTTCAGGGTCCCCTGCATATTGAATCCGATCAGATACCGCAAGCTTCACAGCTTCTATGAAAATGTGAAAGAAATCAGATCCTCTAAAGTTCAGTTCAGACAAATCAAATTGCTCTAGAAGTTTTAGAGTTTGTAATATTTGAAACGCTGTCGAGTTTGGAGGAGGAGCGTAGATTGTGTCACCTCTATACTCAACGGTTATCGGCTCTTTCCAACTCGGTGAATAATGAGCAAGATCGTCTTTCGTAAGAATCCCACCAAGTTCAGATAATCCCGACACAATTGAATCAGCCAGCTCGCCCCTATAGAAAGTATCAACACCCTTTTCGGCAATTTTTCGTAGAGAATCAGCAAGGAGTGGCATCCGCAATGTTTCGCCCAGACAAGGAGGGGCACCTAAATGGTCTAATAGGATTTCGCTAGAAGGGAAGTTGGACAACCGGGGTGCAGAGTTTTGGATCATCTCTTCGCCGAACCTCGTTAGTTGAAACCCTTCCTGAGCAAATTCAATTGCATCCTTAAATAGTACTTCCCATTCCTTTGATCCGTAGCATTGATGCATCTCCCACCATCCGGCCAGGTTTCCTGGAACCAGCATGGCTATAGAACCTAGAGATTTACGTTCCACTGTGAATAATTGGGTGGCTGCTCCACTGGGTGCATTACCAGAAAAATCCAGGGCTCTGACTTGATCATCTTTAGCCCAGTAAATTAGAGAAACTCCAATTCCTCCAACTCCTGACATGAAAGGTTCCACGACATTTAGGGTAGCTGCGACCGTTACCGCAGCGTCGACAGCGTTCCCACCCGCCTTCAGTATTCTTAATCCAGCACCGGTCGCCAAAGGATTAGCTGACGCGACCATACCTTCATCACTTTGAGCGAGATGGCTTTCCCCATCTTCAAGATTACCGTTCGCATTTAACGATACGCTCATTATGAGATTTACCTCCAGCTTCCTTAATAACCATGCATTACGCTTTGTAAAAGGATTGACCGGCTATCACTTTTATAGACGGTGACATATGAGAACTATCTAAGATTCCAAGCTTAAGTACTTGTGAGATATCTTAGTATCGGTCAACTCGATAATCCTTATGCCGGAAGGGTCTTCACCAAGTGGATACCCAACAGAACCAGTTGATATAAGTTCTGTAGTCCCAAATTTTTTGTAATTATTCTTGTGAAGATGTCCTGTACAAACGGCGGTTACTTCGTGTTCTGCAAGAAGATCAAGAATTCTTGATCTTCTTCTTAAAGGGATTACAAAATAGTTGTCATCTTCATTGGGGGCGTTCAAGTACAGGGGATGATGCATGAATATAATTTTGTGTGTGATATTTGATCTGGAAGCGATTTCAAGTTCCCGTTCCAAAAATGAAATTAAATTATTCCACTCATCCGGCACTAACTCTGGGTCATAACAAATCGCACTGTTCAGAACTATGCAATAACAGTTTTCTTCCCGAAACGAATAATTATATTCTCCAAATCTCTCTCTGTATTTTTCTAATAGGGCTTTCGTGGGTTTGTCTCCAACGTCATGATTTCCAGGTACCCAGTACAGTTTTATATCGTCATGGAGCAGGCTCGAAACCCTCCTTAGTTCTTCTAGCTGCTCTTTAGACTCGGAGTCATGGACCATGTCACCACAAACTACCACGAACGTTGGGTTAAATTCATTTGCCTCTTCTATAGCCCTTGTGAAAAGCTCAGTTTCTTTCTCAAATCCCTCTAGTTCCTTGTCTGAATACGTGACATTTATACCTCTTTTTTTTCGCTCGATAACCTCAGATTTACTTAACTTACTTATAGAGGAAAACATTCCAAATTGAGGATCCGCCATCTGAATGAATGAAAAATTCATTTAATTCACCGTTTCATTTTGCGATTTGCATCCTAGAGACTTTGGCTACGCTGTTAATTTAAAGTGAAACGCCCAATTTACCAGGAAGCATCTATTTGATTGGTTCGTAAAAGTGGGATAGTGAAAAATGGTAGCCTGAAAATTCTATTCTCTTGGAGGAGGTGCATCTTCATCTCCTTCCTGGAAAACGTGGAGTCCTTCAGAGTCAGTTATCGCCAATCTGAAGGAAGTTTCTGAACCTTGCGTAAGTATGTGATGCTTCAATCCCCTAGGTAAATACATAATATCCCCCACCTTCAAATGGTAAATGGGGCGTCTTTCTCCCAGGTTCCAGGTAAGTTCCCCTTTCAGAATTGTCCACCATTCATCAAATTCTGGGTGCCAGTGAGCGTCATGTGGCGTTCCAGGAGCACTGTAGACAAGGTTGGCAGTATTCAACGAATCCTTAATAATACTTGTCACCCATTGTGGCTCTCCCATTTGTCTTATTAATGAGTCCAAAGTGGTATGTAGAAGATTAGTGGGCTCTTTTTGAGTGGGATAGGGTATCGTCTGATTAGCTCTCATTTTCCTATTAGAATGGTCAGAACCTATCTTGCTCACATGCAATCTTACAGAAGATTCATTACCAACAGTCCTTATAAAATGTCTCTCTCCCGCAGGGGCTAACACAACATCTCCCTTGTGGGCACGTATTGCCGGAAAGTCACCTATCTCAAACTCTAGTTCGCCTTTGAGTATGATCCAAAATTCATCAAAGTCAGGATGGTAGTGATCGTCGTTTACCGATCCAGGAGTGTCACAGATTAGTCCCACATTGTTGCGTCCGTCTGAGAATAAGGCCTCATACCATGGACCGTCGCCTTTTGAATCGATAATCTCAGACGTCCTAATCTGCATCGGTTCCGCGCTTATATCCAACATTTATGCCTCCGCTTTCAAACTAGACCGTCGGTCAGTTCTTATTAGGCTGATATTAGCACTCCTGAGATAATAAATTCGGATTCCACTAAAGTTCGCTACTTATACAATGCTTGGGATTAAAGGAGGATTACCCTGAGGCCTAACTACAACTGGCTGATACTGCTGGCAGGATTCATTATTCTTTTCTTCAACAGTGGGTCTCGTTTCACATTCGGGCTTATGTTGAAGCCAATGTCTGAGGACCTTGGCTGGAGCCGGGGTTCCCTAACCGTTTCAGTGACGAGTTTTATGGTCATTTCCGCACTAGCTATGCCAATGTACGGTCGTCTTATTGACAGGTACAGCCTTCGGTTAATTCTGGCTATCTCAGTCGTAATAGCAGGTCTCGGCCTAACCCTGGTATCTTTTANAAAAGAGCCCTGGCAGTTTTTGGTCTGTTATGGGGTGGTTTTTGCAATAGGCCATGCAGGGTTTTCTATATCAACTGTATCTGTAATGATAAGTCGTTGGTTTCCAAAGAGGCCTGGAATCGCAAACAGCATCGCAATCTCGGGAAACGGGGTCGGGCAACTGATAATAGTTGCAATTATTGCCTCGCTTCTTCTTTCCCAAGGTTGGCGCTTCTCTTATGTTGCCCTGTCTATCACAACGATAGCCCTTGTCCTCCCTCTAGTCGTCATACTNGTTAGATCAAACCCTCCTAGAGAAGGTCATNCTGATTCTAGCGAAAGCACAGANTCCACTTCAGCCNAAGCACTTCAATTTGCCCCNTCAACTGGTAAATCGATAATCTCTCGGGAGTACGGCCTTCTGGTCATTCTCTATGCCATATGTGGTTTTCAAGATTTCTTTATAGCGACCCATATAACTTCATTTGCAAACGACAACAATGTTAGTTCGGAGGTTGCAGGAAACCTACTCGCCTTAATGGGTCTTGCCGCATTAGTTGGAGTCATCCTGTCAGGAGTGTTATCTGACCGTTATGGAGCTAAGATGCCTACAACGATCTGCTTTGTTGTACGGGTTGTTATCTTTAGTCTTATTGGAGTGTCATTGAACCCTTATACCATAATTGCTGTAACCCTCATATATGGATTTACATTCCTCATGACGGCCCCTCTCACCGTAGTCTTCATCAGAAGAATTTTCGGCCCTCTTAATATGGGCACGCTGATGGGCGGTATAAATATGGTTCACCAAGTGGGTGGTGCCATTGGAGCATTTGCTGGAGGGATTATCTTCGACGTTACGGGAAGTTATCGGCTGATTATGCTAATGATGATCGGATTTGCTGCTGCCGGTACGGTCGCTGTGGCTTTAATACGTGAGCAACCTATTAAAGCCATNAAGGAATGATTGTTGCAGGTTCAATATGTCANCGGAGAAATCCATCTTTTAAGGCCTGATGAATCTGAATTTCTCGATCAATAATTGAAACGGCTTGGATATGTATGGGTCAGTTTGACTATAAAACAGGTGCGTTTCAAGTGCTGAGTCAGACGCTCCAAATCCAGGAATCACTGGCTCCAATATATTGCCCACAGAAATGGCGAGATCTGACTCAATATGGTGAGGCGTCCTAATAGCGTACGCCGTCACCTTGTCAGCGAATTGGCGAAGAAAGTCTACATGCCAGTGCAAGTTTTTTCTAAGATGCATATGGCGGGAGATTCTCCCTGATAATCCATTCATACCAGATCCAACATAGAGATAATAACCCGATCTCAAAGACACTGTTCCAAGAGAGCCGACGTCGATATGTTGTTGTTTTGGGATCCTTAGTGACAGTAAATAGGAACCTGTATCCCTAATACGTCCGTTGATAAAATCCCAGGGGATCGTGAGCAATCTCACGCAATCTGACAATCGTAAAAAGCGATCCCATTTCACCCCTATTGGAATGATCCTGAGCCTCCCTCTTTCTTCCAACATAGTACGCGAGAACTCAAGATCAGTATGGTAGTCTGGCATAAACAAATCGTTCCCGGAACCCTGGACCACAAACAAAATGATGTTAGTTTTATCAGGGCTACTCAGATCAGCTAATTCTTTAANGTGTCTTCTGCCTCTTTCAGTAACTGCATCGGGGAACATTGCGATGCCATTACCACTTAACGAGACTGACTTGACTTCTAAGAATAGAGGAATCCCTTCCTCTGAAACGAGAAAATCAAAGCGGCTTCTCTTATGAATCACTTCTGAATCCACAACATCGACNTGTTCGAGCCCCGGAACCAATTTGTTCTTCAGCAGATAACTTGCTATTCGATTGGTGTGGTGGGTGTTTAACCCTATTAAAGTGTCATCAGAGTAAACCCCTGCAGCAGAGTACAACGTTTTCCTTGTAGTGGATTTTTCGGATCTCTCAAGNACAATATTTGCGCCAGGTATTAGCAATTCACCCAATCTTCCCGGATTGGCCATGAATGCGTCTATTTCNCCAATCTCNTCTGAATGGCATCTGACAACAAACCTGTTGATTCTCTCAACAAACTTGGCATATAGGGGGGAACCTCTTACCAGTTCGGGTCTTTCCATCTATGAGTTCCAAATAGAATNGTGTTGTCTTNAACAGGGGGACACTTTCATCAATTTAACGAATGACTATCGGTGTAAAANCAGTACACGAAATTGAAGAGCAANACATAAACTTGCCTCTCTCTTCCCGTAACGATGAGCATCTAGTACAGCGTAGGTTTTTCAACACACCCTACANCCNTACCTAGTCCTCTAGCCGTAACGCGATAATACTGGGCGATCTGCCTTCCTCTAGAGGCATGCCGGCAGGAACTATCAACATNTTTTTCGCCACNGCCAATGGAGCATTTATACCCGCNTCGGCTTGGAAGCTCCAGACTACCTCGCCTGAGGATCGGTTCATTGCATAGACCTTGCCGCTAAACACAGAAGTGAATACTAGATCATTCACAACGGTCGTGCTGCCTACAANTATTTCTTCAAATTTTGTTTCCCAGTTTATATGGCCACTATCAACGTCGATGGCAACCACGCTTCCTGTACCATCTAGGGNCTCCATCTTCTTTGTACTGGACGTATAGAACGTTGGCAGGTTAATGACCGGTACATAGACCGTCCCGTCAGCATATGACATGAATGTCTCCACCCCTCCAAGGGAACCAGGATAAACCTCGATCTCTTCTCCTTCGGCTATTTCTTCTATATGGTCGTTCTGATGTATCCCGACGTTAGTTACCCAGAACTCGTGNCCTGACTCCGCGTCAAAAGCATGAACAGTTCCTGTTTTTCCTGCACCTATAGCGACGTCACGCTTGGTTCCCTGAATGTCAGCGGTAACAAGTATGGGCGATATGTGGAAATCTAGATCGAAAAGATCGTGAGGNCGTATTTGCCTGTACCAGAGCAATTNACCATTCTTACTATCAAGGGCAAGAATCGAATCCGTGTAAAGGTTGGGCCCAGGGCGGCTGGACCCATTAGGATATTCTTCGGTACCCGGCCAAGGACCGGGATTTCCTATCCCCCAGTATGTAATATCTCGTGCCGTATCAATCGAGGTTGGAAACCAAGCACCACCTCCACTGTTGACCTCTCGATTTCCCCATATGTCTTCAGAATCCACGGTATTAAAGTCCCAGACAATGCAACCAGTACTCTCATCAAGTGCATAGATGATTCCTTCCCCGTTACCTACATACAGCCCTTTCTTGCTACGTGGAGCAGTACTCAGATAAACCAATCCATCGTAGACGATTGGTTGGATATCTATACCCTCCGTATCGGTAAGATTAATATCAGCCCGCCATATCACCTCTCCCGTACTTCTATCCAAGGCGAAAAANCCCGAAGCAGACGGCGCTGCAAAGACCTTGCCATAACCTACGGCCAGACCATTGGGAGCAATCGATCTTCCTTCGCCCTTACGAGTCCAAATCAAGCCGCCATCACTTAGATCCAATGCAAAGATATTACTGGGAAGATCCTGGAAATATACAATCCCGTCCATCACCAACGGATTTGAAGCTGCCGCTCCCCAATTCGTCACTTCTGGAAGCCTAAACCTCCAAGCAACCGCAAGCCTGTTCACAGTACTTAGAGAAATATCAGATTCAAATATCGCTCTAGTACTTTCATAGTCTCGATTCGGCAACGGCCATAGTTTCGAATTTCGTGTAATCTCATCAGGTATATTCTCGGCGGATGACCTAGGACATTCTCCATAACCTTCATGGCGGTTTTGANTATTCGGCAAATTACCGCTGCCATGTGTTTTGCCGGAGGATGCCCTGGGTGAATTACNGGGACAATGACATCTGTAGGGATCTCCCGGGCCGTATACGACATTTAATGGAACCTGAGATCGCAGTGTTTCCGATTCTGCATTTCCGGTTGTGCTCTCCAACCCCTGAACTGCCGATTCCTCATTCCATAGTTTCGAACAGCTAATAGCTGAGGCAAGCACCATAGCAAGTACTATCAGGCCCAAAATTGAAAGCGATCTCATTACCAAAGATTATAATGAAACATAAATTTAATTCACTAGCGCCAATACCATCTGACACCAAAGCATCGGTTCACCGGTATCCTGATGCCAACGTTAAATTAAGTTCGATATGAATCAGATAAGACCGCTAAAAGCCAAAATAGAATCAAGGGTTTTCCAAACAATGGTGTTTCCCTTACCANCGCATATCGGTAAAATCCCAACAACCCGTGGCTATCCAATAGCCTGACGGTGAAATTTTAGAGTCCAACTACATAACTCACAGGTTCATTAGTTGAATGTGAGATAAAGGAATGGCGATTTTACATGGACTATGGAATCGGAATCCCCTCCTATATTAACGCCTGGCGGGAAGTAAAGGCTGCCGAAGAGGCTGGTTTCACCCACGCCTGGTTTTACGATTCTCAGCTCATATATTCTGACGTTTGGGCGACCATGGCGCTGGCCGCCCAAAATACGGAGACGATCAAGCTTGGAACACTCGTGGCCATTCCAACAAATCGTTTAGCTCCTGTTACTGCTGCTGCTGCTGCATCAATTAACAAACTGGCTCCNGGACGAGTGATCATTGGTCTAGGTACAGGTTACACGGGTCGCAATACCATGGGGCTCCCGTCTCTTTCTATGAAACAGTTCTCAGAATACACATTACAAGTGAAAGGACTTCTCTCAGGGGAGGATGTGCTTTACAGAGAAGGGCAGCGGGAAAGATGGATAAGACTGATCCATACTAAAGCCAACTCAGGTCGCGATGAGTTTTACAACATAGAGGACCATATCCCAGTTATGCTGGCGGCGAATGGACCAAAGGGTCAAAAATTGGTTGGCGCAATTTCGGATGGATGGATCACCACCAGTCGTTCGTCGAATGTTCCGGATGGATTGCCGAGGGTAGAGATGAGTGCCCAGCTATCTGGGAATAGTTTTGGGAAATCAGGTGGNAAAGGAACCAAGCCGTATGTGACTGTACTCACATCAGCGTGTGTCTTGCGCGGAAACGAAACTATCCTGAGCGAAAGAGTATTGAGGAATGTCGGACCTACTTTAATCCCAGGCGTTCACGCTATGTGGGAGTCCGCCTTCGGACCAGGATCTGATCTGGGAATGGCAGACGTTGAAATCGCTAATCAGTACAACAAATACATCAAGGATTACGGTAATGCTAAATCGGAGCGAACTGAAGATGACAGAAGATATCTAGATGTACATGAGGGACACTACGTTTACCTAAAAGAAGGTGAGGAGCAATTTATTTCCCCAAACTTATTGGCCCGTACACTGACCGGAACCGGAACGGAAATTAACGATCGTCTTGATGAACTGGAATCGATCGGAGTAAACAATGTGGCACTCTCGGTAGTTGACAGAAAGGCAGCATTGGATCTCATTACAGATTTTAGTGAACAAGTAATCAAGAAACGCCAATAATCTCAAACTTTTCAAACTACAGATTTGTGCCATAAATATCAAAGACATTTGTAAAAAATCTCGGCATAGAATCCAATATAGTGATTGTGACAACCACAGTACAACAACAAAGAGCTGACACATGATAAAGAATGATATGAAAACTGCCATTGTTACCGGTGCTGGCAGGGGCATGGGCAGATCGATAGCCCTCAAGTTATCAGAAGAGGGAGCAACAGTAATCGCGAACGACATCTCAGATGATTCTGCTCAGGAAACTGCAGATTTAATCAATTCTAGAGGAGGCCGGTGTGTAGCCCACACCGGAGACGTTTCAGACGTCTCATTCGTGGACTCTATGGTGAAGCAATCTGTTTCTGAATACGGTTCTGTGAACATTTTGATTAATAACGCAGGGGTTTTACGTCCAACGGGTATCACAGATATTTCGCTATCAGAATGGGAATTCGTAATAAAAGGAAACCTGACAACAACTTTCGTCTGTACAAAAGCTTTGATCCCCATAATGGCAGAAAGCGGCTGGGGAAGAATAGTGAACTTTTCCTCAACGGCTGGAAAAAACGTAAGCACAATTGGTGGTGCACACTACACTGCCGCAAAAGCAGCCATACTAGGGCTTACACGGCATACAGCTAAAGAGGTCGCATCGCTTGGAATTACGGTAAATGCAATTTGCCCCGGCTTGATAAATACAGAGATGGTCCAAACAAACATATCTGAGGAAGCAACAGAAAGGTACGCTAAAAGTTTCCCTATCCCTAGGCTTGGCACTCCAAATGAAGTGGCTGAACTCGTCGCTTTTCTTGTTTCTGACAACGCTTCATATATCACGGGGGCCTCACTCGATATTAACGGTGGAGATTTGATGATATGAGCGGGAATCCAGCACAGNNTACTCGAAGATCCTCAACTTGTCCCAGNGAAATGTAAATAGCATGATTTTAGTTACAGGAGCAGCAGGACAGATTGGCTCGGAACTCGTCGGAGAACTTAGGGCCCGATTCGGATCAGAAAACGTAGTTGCGGGAAAGCATCGGACACCCCTTCCAGAGGCAATGGAACTAGCAGGACCTTCTGCCTTAGTAGATGTTACCAACCGCCAAGAATTAGACACGACCATAAAAAACTATGGGATCAAAACCGTGTTCCACATGAGTTCTATCTTGTCCGCACTTGCGGAGCAAAACGTAGAGACAGCTCACGAAGTTAATATAAATGGAGTCTTCAACCTCTTCCAAATCAGCCTGGAAAACGACGTAGAGCAGCTTATAATCCCTAGCTCTATAGCGGCGTTCGGACCAGACACGCCGAAAACTAATACACCAAATGACACTATACAAAAACCTAACACTGTTTACGGAATTTCAAAAGTGTTCACGGAACTTATGGGGAACTATTACCAGCAAAAATTTGACCTCGATGTTAGGGGCATCAGATTACCTGGTGTCATTAGCTGGGAAACGGAACCCACCGCTGGAACAACAGATTATGCTGTTGCAATGTTCTACGGTGCCATTCGAAGCAATCAATACGAATGTTATCTAAAGCCTGACACCCGGTTACCTATGATGTATATGCCGGACGCGATTAAAGCGATATTAGACATCTCCAAAGCCGACTATCTATCGTTGAACCATCACTGTGATTTCAACGTTCACGCCATGAGTTTCACTCCGTCAGAACTAGCCAACTGTATAAAAGACATAAATCCGAGCTTTCAAATTTCTTACAAAATCGACCCGTTAAGACAATCAATAGCCGATTCCTGGCCAGACTCTCTTGATGATAAAGCCGCTAGGATGGAGTGGGGTTGGAAGCCAGCATTTGACATGAGATCACTGGTAAATGACATGTACAAAAATCTAGAATCGAAATTAACGTAAATCGTGACCTTATCCCAAATTGATGATATACCTTAATTTCAACCCTGCTCACATGATCACTAACCGAATCTAAGTCGTTAACATGACTAATCGAAAGGACTGACCCCATAAGCATTGAAACTAATCTCCCCTTATACGGGGTCAAAGTTGTAGAAGTATCGGAGGGTGTTTCCGGTCCATACTGCGGAAAGCTACTAGCAGCCATGGGCGCAGAGGTTATTAAAATAGAAATGCCACCGCACGGGGATTTCACACGCTCGATTGGACCTCTCCTTTCTGGGAAAGAAGATCTTGAGAACAGCGCCTTATTTCTCCACAACAACACAGGGAAAAAGAGTGTCCTCCTTGACTGGTCTACAGCTAGCGGTTCAAAAGCTCTTGATTCGATACTTTCGGGCGCCGATATATTTATTGAAGACTGGGACTCTACCTACAGGGAAACAACAGGTATAGACCGGGAAAGATTTACCTCATCCCATCCCGAGTTGATAGAGATATGCATCACTCCGTTCGGTCTTGATGGTCCCTACAGCCATTGGAAATCTGCTCCTATCGTTCAGTTTGCGTTGGGCGGGATAATGAACATAATTGGAGATCCCAAATCTGGTCCATTAATGATCCCCGGACACCATCCTGAATACTTAACAGGTATTAACGGATGTAATGCTTCTGTGATTGCCCTTTGGGAAAGAGATTTCTCGGGAAATGGAGCCTTCCTTGAGCTCTCAGAATTGGAAACCTTGGCAAATGTGCATCAAGCTCCACTAAACATGGAAGGTGGCGTAAGGAAAAGAAGCTCACATCGGCAATCTTCTCTGTCAGCGCGCGGCTTCCCTCCCGGAGTAGCCACATTGGCTGCAAAGGATGGGTATTTAACTTTCGGGGGGGGAAGTCAAGCCATCTGGGAACAGTTGTGCTTGATGCTTGAAAGAACTGATTTGTACGAAGGCAAAGATTTCAGCGACCTTACCTCTAATGAAGATCTTGAACGACTCGTTGACCGAATAATAGAGAACTGGATGGACGGTAAAATGCGNTCAGAGGTATTCCGAGAAGTTTCGGAGGAGTGGCTGTTGCCAGTTGCGCCTGTTCTGTCCATATGTGAAGTCCTGAGTGACAAACANTTTATGCACAGAAGTTCTTTTCAGGAGATAGATCATCCGTCAGTAGGGAAAGCCAGTTATCCCCTTCCGCCCCCTTTGATTGATGGAGATAGGCTTCCGCTAACCAGGGCTCCCCTGCTGGGCGAGCATACAGAGACATATCTTTAACGAGATGCAGGGACAGTTCGCCATCCACAATCNAGATACTCTCGTACCCGGAGCANTAAACTCACTCAGGGTGCTAGATCTGACAAGGGTTTGGGCAGGTCCATTGGGCACTAGGGCGCTAGCCGACTTTGGAGCAGATGTTATCAAAATCTCTGATCCTAGAACCCTTCTAGATTCCTCTGCACGGGTAAACAACAAACTCAACAGAAACAAGAGAAATATTGGGNTACGACTCGACAAGGAAGAAGGAAGAGAAATCTTCCTCAGGCTGGTTACTATTTCAGACATTGTGGTAGAGAATTACAGGCCGAGAGTTATGCGAAATCTTAACCTCTCCTATCACAATCTCAGGGATGCCAATCCAACAGTCATCATGTGCTCAATGCCTGGATTCGGACTTGATGGCCCTTATTCTGAATATCCTGCTTTCGGCTCTACTGCTGAGGCNATTTCCGGAGTAGTTTCACTAATTGGATATGATCCGGATAGACCGCTTCAAACTGGGTTGTCCTACGCAGATCCCATCTCAGGCTTGAACGCTGTATGGACGATTATGGGATATGCCAGGAGAAGGGCAAAGGCAGGGATGGGTTGCTATCTGGATCTCGCATTATCTGAAAGTCCACTGGGTACTCTAGGGGAGCACTTCGTGTCATCATCTGCGGGAAACCAGCACGTCAAGATCGATGGAAACCGACACCCAGTGTATTGTCCACATGGGGCTTTCCGGACTCTTGGGGACGACATATGGGTGACAATCGCTGTCACATCAAACGAAGAGTGGAGCTCGTTAAAGGCGGTATTATCTGACAAAACTTTGGAAAATCCTTGTTACGAACACGCAGAAGGCCGAAAATCTTCTGAGGACATCTTAAACAAAACAATTTCGCAATGGGCTGGGGAAAGGGAGGCAGATGAGATAGTCGCGCTATTGCAAAATGCGAGGGTGCCCTCAGGCAAAGTTCTCAATAACTTGGAGTTACTAAATAACCCTCATTTAAGGGATCGGGGATATTTCGTCAAGCTCCAGGAAAAAAAATGGGGCCCTCAGATATATGATGGACAGGCGATACCGGGATCCCAGAAACCCAAGTCTACATGGCATTCCATGAGAAATGTCGGTGAGGACAATCGATCAATTCTCACTGAGTTACTCGGTTACACTCAAAAAGAATTTAAAATTCTCGAGGAAAACGGCATCGTGGGATCAGAATCTTTTGAAGATTAATTAGGAATTATTTATATTGTCTCCTAGAGACTTACAAAGCTTAAGAAAAACAAACTTTCTCAAGGCTTCAAACAATTTCAGACAGATCTAGAGGTAAATGGAAATGACAGGTAAAGGAACAACGGTAGTTATCTGCATAGATGGATTCGACCCCGAATATCTAGAAGCTTGTGAAATACCAAACCTACAGGAGATAGGCAGGAAGGGGTTTCTTAAGATTGGCAAGTCTATGATGCCATCAGTCACCAACGTCAA
>PAOO01000017.1 GCA_002708065.1 Chloroflexota bacterium | reverse complement strand
CCGATGTGTTCATATGTTTCCCATGTTTTACAAGGAAAAGTCGTTGATGACCTAGAACTGCGCAAACACGGTCTCGACTTTGCCTATAGTAGAAAGGAGTCTGACTCATCGAGAAGGATTCATCTATTCCCTGATGGGACGTTTATAGGAGGTCCGGAAAATACTGACAAGTTCAGCCTCGCTAAACAGCTCAGCGAATTCAACGAAAAAGATGCGCAAGCCTATTTTCGATGGGACTCATTCTGGGATGAAGCGGCAAGCATCCTTTACCCGTATTTCCTTACAGAGCCTCCCACGATTGCAGACTTAATGCAAACCGTTAGGGGTACATCACGAGAAACCGTCTTGGAAAAGTTACTCACTTGGAGTTACATCGATCTTATAGAGGATCACTTCCAAGATGACCGTATAAAGGCATATGTGATGGATTCAAACGTAGAATGCGATCCTGAGTCGCCAGGTAGCATGCTAGGAGCCGCCCTATTTGCGTGCACACGTTTTAGCAGAGACAGCGACCGGGGTATTCCTAAGATGAGCATGGGGAATATCAGTGATGCGATCGAAGATTCAGCTAAATCTAATGGTGTCGAAATACGAACAAGAGCTTTAGTGGAAAAAGTAATTGTGGAAGGAGGGTCAGCCAAAGGGGTGAGAATGGCTAACGGGGAGGAAATCCGCAGTTTTATCGTGGCCTCAAATGCCGACCCGAAGCGAACCTTCAAAACCATGTTCCAGACTGAAGAGTTAGACGAAGACACTCTCAAACGGATGGGCAGCTGGAAAACAACAGCAGGGTGTGTCAAATTCCTTGCCGCTATGAATGAATTACCTGATCTGACCGGGTATCTCGGGGCAAGTTACGATGCAAACTCGATCATAAATATCAAGATTATGCCGTCGGTGGACTATCACAAGCAGAGTTGGAGAGATGCGGCCAGCGGAAAAGTATCGAGTTGCCCAGTCATGAATATTCAGATCCCTTCCACCGTTGAACCCAACCTAGTAAGAGGGAAAGGGCATGTCATGTCTAATTGGGTTCTCTTCGAGCCTCCGGCTTTGAAGGATTCAACATGGGAAGCCGAGAGGGAGAGCGTAGGAGAACAAATAATCGATGTCATATCTCAATACGCACCCAATTTCCGCAACAGCTTGGTCGACTGGACCGTTCAAACCCCTGAAGATATTGAAAGCAGGGTAGGCATGACCGATGGAAATATCAGGCACCTCGATATGATACCAAGCCAGCTTTTATCGCAACGGCAATCATATAGAACGTCCATTGACAATTTTTATATGTGCGGTGCTGGTACACATCCGATGGGGGAAGTTACTGGGGCGTCCGGGCACAACGCAGCGAACGCGATTCTGAAGGACCTAGACAGGAAAGCAATTTAGTAGAATTTGTTTCAATCAAATATCCATTAAAGTGCCGTGTTCCGACTAGTCAGCAATATGTTGGGACCGTTCTTCATCTCTGTAATAACACGGTCTTCTTTCAAAAAATAGGGCCCACCAGGCTTTCCTGATACCGTCAAATTCGTGATTAATAATTTTTGTCCATGATTAAATAATTCATGGCATTTGCCGCCACTGATAGATAAATATTCTGGTATTAGTTTTGGACCTATCTAATCCTTTCTCAGGCCACCTGCAAAGAGTTCCCCATCCGCTTAATAAGTGAATTCATCAGACCTATAAGTTCTTTCTAACAGAAATCCTAGTAACTAAACGCAGAATATCAACGTAATGGGCTTCATTAATAAAGCTAGGGCAGCAGGAGTCAATTCATGAATAATTAGTCCATTTTTAAGAGCATCCTAAACGATCCCATATTAACAATCGGCTAGAAAATTACTTGAATATCTCTATACCTTTGGCGGCCAAATTTGGAAGGTGAATTCGAGTACTTTGCTGATTAAATGAGTCTCCTTCAATGTCTAAATATCTGAGTTTCGGGAGAGCATTGAGAGAGCTGATGTCACGTATGTTGTTAAAAGCCAATCCCAACCATCGCAAGCTTGTAATCTTGGATAAAGCGTCAATATTGGTAACCTTGTTATGACCTAAGTTCAAGGATTCCAATTTAGCTAAGAAAGTTAA
The DNA here is from genome assembly GCA_002708065.1 of Chloroflexota bacterium. Taxonomy (GTDB): domain Bacteria; phylum Chloroflexota; class Dehalococcoidia; order Lucifugimonadales; family UBA826; genus UBA11795. The sequence goes on along the minus strand of PAOO01000017.1, from coordinate 28,432 downwards.
TGGACCTAAATCACCGATACTGTTCCGTGTTGCGTGTATCCAAGTCAAGTGACGAAGAGAAGATAAGGGTTCTAAATTAGATATCTCGTTACCTTCTATGTCTAAAATCTCCAGATCTCCCAAATCCGACAACGGCCTCAAATCTTCAACATTATTTTCATTTATATTCAAGACATTTAGGTTTTTTAGGCTGTGAAGGACGTCAAGGTCATCTATGTCACAGTTCCTTAACCTCAAACTACGCAGGTTAATCAAATCCCTTAATCTGGAGAAATCCCCTATACCTGAATTACTTATATCTAGATTCGATAAGTTACGTAATCCAACAAGTGAATCAACATTCTCAACATTTGCGCCCTTGATAGTAAGAGTGCTCAAAAGTTTTAATTTGGATAGCTCTTCAAGCTCCACATCGCCATAGCACATGATGGAAAGACTGACGAGGTTAGGAGTATGAACCAAGTGCTTCAAATCTTCTGGTGATACAAGATCAATGGTGAGAGCCTCCAACCCGAGCAGGGAAGATTGAGTTACCGACATAGCATCAATACTCAGCTCATTTACCACCGCTTTCTCAAAAGCAGAACCCGAAAAATTGTTCCGGGGATTTTCGNCGTTCTCAGTCAATTGTTTTATCTCGGGACATCAGTTATGGGAGTAGTCATAAGCCACAGGTTTTACAAATAAGTTTACAAATCTGGCTANCAATATAGTAGGGTTTGGCACCAAGTTAAGAAAAAACTAAGCTTGGTTTGTTAGCCAAGTCGACTCCTTATATTTTATTTAACCACGAAATCAGAATCTCAGGTCACAGTTTAATAGAGGGAAGATATATAACTTTAGCCAGAAAGAATGGTCACAATTTTGCGACCTCATAGCAAATAAACCACCCCCATTTTCGCGGATCGACCTGGTATTACTANCGGAGAAAAGTCATGACAGGAAATCAACATCGAACTTTTGTGTATGTAGGCCTTGCTGGAGAAGGCGAAAATATTGGGCAAGGTGGATTGTATCGGCTTGAGGAAGGAGAGGAGAAATGGGAACCCGTGACTAATGGACTCCCTGAGAATCCACAAGTCAGGGCATTATTAATACACCCGGAAAATCCAAAAATAATCTACGCTGGTACTAACCAGGGACCCTACAGGAGCGATGATAGAGGAGATAACTGGCATCCTATGGGAACCCCGCGGGATGGCATGAATGTTTGGAGCCTCGCTTTTCGACCCCACAATACACAGGTTATATATGCAGGATACGAACCTTTTGGGATTTATCGCTCCGAGGATGGTGGCCAGTCCTGGCAGGAGACCGATACTAGCCGCGTTGGTTTCCCTGACGTCACAACTTATATGCCACCGCTGGCAAAGAGAGTGATAGATATCGCTTTTGATCCGTCCATGCCGTCTGACGCGTACGCTGCAATAGAGGTAGGCGGCCTACTTGCCACCCGTGATGGCGGAGACAGTTGGGATTCGATTACGGACGGTCTTTACATCGGTAATAACACGGTAGATTTGCATGGGGTCGAAGTGAACCCAGTTACCTCTGGTTTGCTCTTCATAATCACTCAGGTAGCAATGTTCCGGAGCCGTGATAGGGGAGTTCACTGGGAACATGTACGGTTTGGTGAAATGTTTCCAGGAGGATCTTATTGTCGAGATCTGGTAATTGCTCCCAATGACCCGAAAACGATGTTTCTAGCCGCTGGAGCAGGAGGTGGGGGGGCACCTGCCGGCACTGAAGAAGCCGGTGCTCTTTTCNAAAGCAANGACTCCGGGGAAACCTGGANGAGAGTCGATATTGGTGAGGTGCCTCCAAGCCGAATGTTTCAGGTAGCAATTGANCCACTGCAACCGTCACAAATGTACTGCTGTACAGGCTACGGTCACATCTTTTCTAGCCATGATCATGGCGTTTCTTGGAGTATGAGCAAGCTACCTGTCGCCTTGTCTAGGAGAAGGCATATATATCCTATGGTTTGCGGATAATATCCTTAAAAATATTCCCCGAAACTCCCATCATCCAACGAGCAGGATCCTTTCTATTGTTGAAAGCATTTCCTCTGCTCTTATACGTAGTTCCGATGTATTCAGATTGGATATAGGATGACTCGTGTAAATTATGGGATAGCCATCTGCTCCCCACATTTGGGCCATAGAACGAGAAGTGATTTCAAAGATATCTGTACAAATCGTAATTGTTGGGATACCGGCCTTTTCTAGGTGAATTCCGTCGTGCACACTGCACGCACTACAAGACCCTCAACTACCTATTGCTACAATTGCAAAGTCGCATTCATTAGTCATGTTGGATATAACTTCTGGATCTGCAGGTTTGGAAGCAGATGGTTTTCTGTGATAGCAGACGCTCTCTACACCAAATTTTTCCTTGATCACATCTGTAATTATGTCCAGGAGTTCTTTAGCGTTCTCTTTGGAATCGTCTATAAGCCCTATCCGCTTGTTCTTTAAGTCGGATAGCCTCGGAGCAGCTACAAAAGATGGGACAACTGGACTCGTTGTCGGGTCCACTAGCAAATACTGGGCGTTGGCAGACCTCACCATAATATTCTCCTTGAAACTTTGCTAATAGGCATTGTCACCTCAATATATGATAATGGCAAATCAAGTATTTACGCCCCTTTACCTGCATAGCATCTCAAACACTCTCCTAGTGNGGCAAAGTTATCGCATGGGTTACGGCAGAAGAGGCGACCTTGGGCAACTCACTGTGNATAACTGCGCATCTGTAACCAGATGCCTCAGGGGAACCGGCGTAAACAATAAGAATATCCTCAGGTGTAGGCACAAGGTTTGCAAATTTCTGGTCATCGCCTTTTTCTAATTGTCCCGCNATCGCGTGGACTTTTTTTAGGTCCGCTAATGACCTGCGAATCCTTGGATGCAAATAGTGCCGGACATCATTTTTGCTCCACCCTTCCCAAAAATCGGATTGCCCGCCGATGGTTATAACGATCTGACCCTGACGGACCGGTACAGTATGATCACCAACGGAGTCANCATTCGCCAGGGAAGTTCCAAGCACGGAAGCTACGTCTACGACCGAATCTAATACTGATTCAATAATGGGCGCGGATCTTACTTGGCGAGGTTCCCAGGCCGGAAAAACGGTGACCGCGTTTTGTTCCGCTTTGAATCCTCTCTCAACATGTAGAGGATTCCAGTGCGTTTCAAGTTCGTTCTCTGCGATACAGTATGTATATTTGCCGGGATGTCCAATCAGTGTGCGGTCAAACAAGCCCGGAATTGAACCGCAGGAATTCATCAATATCAACCTAATCGCTCTACCTATGGTGGCATTCGCTCTATTCCCAGGACCAAAAAGGTTCGCTTTGGAGTTCATACCTATTTCTCTCGATATCGGTCCATTAACGATTACCAAGACGGCAGCACCACCCTGGCTTGAGGAGGGCGCAATTAAATTAAATTCTTTCGAAAGCATTGCTTCTGTTGCAGCTACTACTACGGGCGAATATTCAGGCAGACACCCAGCCATCACAGAATTGGCTGCAACCTTTGCAACAGTAATCTCTCTTCGCCGTTCGGGGATCGATCCCAGTATTTCATCCGCTGGACGTTGCAAATAATCTATGAACTGTTGAACTCGTTCAACTGTGGGGGGCACAACAGGAAGACCATCGGTCCATCCGAGCTCGTAACAAACTTCAATCGCTTCGACAACATTTTCCCATTCAACACTTTTCAGATCTTCTAGGACCATTAAAACTCCTTAGCGGCAGAACAAAGAATCCAGCGCCAAGCGCATAGTAGCATTTTAGACAACACCAGCTATTGCTTAATGACTTTCTTACAAAAGTCATTAAGTTCTAATCAGCTAGGCTGAATCGGTAGAACAATATGTGATGGATAATCCGCACTGTGGTAAACGGTTTGTTTCGCTGTTTTATATGTACGATCAATACCCAGTGATCCGCCAGTGTTATGGTTTACATCAAATCTAGGCCAATTGCTCGAACTGATATCTAATCGGATCCTATGACCCTTAGCAAACANGTTAGATGTAGGGTACAGCTGGAAAACAAACTCGTAGGCCTCATCCTCAGTCATCAACTCGGACCGTTGGAATCCGTTACGATATCNTGCCCTTATTATCGAGTCAGTAATGTTAATGTCTAGACCTTCAGGAAAATCAGGGGAAGGAGGGTACACATCTAGCACCTTGGCGGTAAAGTCTGTGTCGACAGCAGACGATGATGCCCACAGATGCATCTCAATTGGCCCGGTGACCTCAACATTTTTTTCCAACAGCGGTGTCTGGAAAGTCACAACATCATCTCGCACGCTCAGTCTCAACCCGTTCTTACTACCAAAAAACCTCGATGGATCACCCCGCTGGTCGTAACCGCCAGGTTCCATAATAGGATTACCCGCAGAGATACCCCCACCAATGGTTGGGACCGGTGACAATGGGTCAAATATGAACGACGTTTCCGGGTGGTCTTGAAAGCCAGGTTCGTCACTAGTAAGACCGCCACCATCTCTGAGATGGAATGAAGTCGGAATGGTAGAGTCTAGCGGCCAACCAGCTTCGTTTCTCCATCGACCTCCGTGTTTCAAGCGGCGATTATCATCAACCGTACCTTCACCGGCACCCATCGTGAATATTCTCACTGCGCTCCAATTGTCGACCTCCGAACGCAGTCCTTTAAGGGTGTGGTCGAACCAGGCCAATTTGAGATCGTTGTAATTTATGTGAGCTTCTTGACCGAATTCAAGATCTCCGGAGTAAGTGACCTCGTAGGCCCCATGGGTCCACGGTCCCATCAGAAGATNCTGCGGCGATTTCTTTATAGAATTTAGCCTAGTGAAGCTTTCACATGTGTTGCGCGCGTACGAATCGTACCAACCGCCAAGGTATAGAGTCGGTATATCGGCATGTTCATCGTAATATTCTACGGGGGCGTATCCCCTCTGCTTCCAGTAGTCTGTGTAGTCTCCATTTTGTTGAAGTTCCATGGCCCATTGCTCGTAAGTAGGAAATCTGGATAAGATTGTCGAGCCCTCTATTAACGGAAACTCATCCACGATTTCTGGCATGCCCTTTTCGAAAATCCTGGTTATTTCAGCTTTGAGCGCTGGGTCAGCCTCGGCTTCATGACTGGTTACCGCCATTCTGTACGAATATATTAGGAATCGCTGCTCCAGAACTCCGTTTTGCCTCATAGAGCTGTCGAAATAGTTAGATGCGCCCACCGCAACGATCATAGTGTCGAGATGAGGAGGGTTCATGGTTGCCAACGCAGCCTGGTCACTCCCAGCATAGGAATCACCCATCGTCCCTACCTTCCCATTGCACCACGGCTGTGTACCAAGCCATTCCACCGTGTCGTAGCCATCGGGAGCCTCTTTTGCAAACGGATACCATTCTCCTTCAGAAGCAAGTCTTCCTCGCACGTCCTGAATCACGCAGACGTATCCTCGACGAGTGAAGTACTTCGCCTTTGTTACCTGTCCAGGCATAGATTTGTTATACGGAGTCCGCTCGAGAATAACCGGGAATTCGCCTGATGATCGGGTTCCATTGTTTGAAGGAAAATAAATGTCTGTTGCAAGCCTTGTTCCGTCCCGCATCGATAACATGACATCTTTATCAACTGTCACGTCATACTCTTGATGGGACCCTTCATAAACCATACTAATGCTCCTATTTCAAATCTCTCACAGTAAATCGAGTTCATTACCCAATTTATAATTCAGTTGTTCTATACCTTCATTCCAAAACGCCAAAAACCCCTGTTTCTCACATCAGACTCATACTTCGCCGCATCATAGCATTGATATTTGGGTCAGGATGGACAGGTGGATTCCCCCTCCACCAAACCAGCGTGCCATGATCATATGTTAGGAAAATTGTCTTTATTTCGTATATTGAAGACACCGGCGGCGAAAGGAAACATTGTCAGCTTAAAGCTGCTGCCAAAATTCTGGGCAATCACTAAGTTAATGAACTAATAGGATTAAAGTCTCAGAATTACCCTAGGATACTTTTTACTTCAGAAATTATTTCCGCTGGTACCCGCTCTAAGTATGATCGAGAGCCAGGGTCCGGTGCTGGGGGGTTGGGAATTGGGTGAAGGACTACATATTCAAAATTGATACCAAGAGANGTTAAATCATTGATTAATGAAACGATTTGATTAGTTATCATTTCAGAATTACCCATAAAACAAAAAGATCGCGCTTGGTCCTCAGTAAGAAANTCAACCGCACTCCCGCTCGATAACAGGTCCGTCGAATGGTGAAAATCTGGCCATATTCCCTCAGACTCCTTGATACTGTCAGGGTGAGCACCTTTCCACTCCATTTCCAGATTACCCATCAGCATAGGTGAATATTCGTAATAACCAGCAGCCATAGATTTACCCATCAGTAGAGCCTTCTCTAGATCTTCAACAAATACTGTATGGAAAACTGCTCCAATCTTTACCGATAGTGGGTCTCGCCCAGCATTTCTAGCGCCCTTTCTAATCTTCTCGACGGAAATTCTTATGTTTTCCACATTGGTTCCGACTCTTATGAAAACCCCGTCTGCACAACTTCCTGCCATTTCGAGTGTTCTGGGCCCGCCAGCTGCGATCCAGACAGGAACATCTTGTGGAAATGGTAGTCGGGCAGGCCTTGCGGAACCAACTTCAACCGATTTCCCACTCAGCAAGGATTTCATCAGGTGAATAGACAACTCTAATTCTCTTACTGTAGCTGGTTTTAACCCTGCCAGTCGGACTGCAGTGTCACCGATGCCACATCCCAGCACTGTTCTACCAGGAGCTAGCTCTGAGATGGTAGCAATACTTGATGCAGTAACAGATGGATGTCTTGTAATTGGATTGACGAGTAAGGGACCTAACACGATCTTTTCAGTAGCTATTGCGGCGGCAGCCAGTAGCACATAAGTATCTCGGCGCCTCAACTGTGAATCCGGGAGAAAGGCGGCTTCCCAACCATTATCTTCAGAACGACTTATGTCTTTTGCATAGCCAGAAACAGAGCTCGTATCATGCCTATTGAGTCCAAATTTGGGTATATGAATTGTCACCGAAGAACTTCCAGTAAAATCATCCTGATTACGACATCAAGAATGCTCTTATGGCGTTTGCAGTACCTTCTAAATTGTCGTTGTGCAACCCGTGGCCCGCTTCTTTGATCTCGACGGTTGATCCGTTACCATTGGGGATCTTTGCAACCATCATATTCGCCTGAGCTCTGTCAAGCACATTTGTCGATTCACCACGCATAACAAGTGTTCTACAGGAGATCCTTTTCACGCAGTCCCAGAGAAAAGGTCCTTCCTTCAATGCGGTTCTTCCTAAAAGCCATCGAATTTCGGGATCGGTCTTCGGCACCAGTATGCCATCCCAGTTCGTACGATAAGTATTTTTTATAAGGTCCCAAATGGCCGTATCTTCGATCTCTGGTGCCTGTTCATTATGCCAATCAAAAGCCATCTGAGGAGAGAAGAAGCCCCTTGGACGTTCGGTTGTACCGTTGGTCATGCGTTGATTGGCTGTTTCCTTGCCAGCCGGCGAAGGATCAGGCATTGGCCCGTAGTCTCCCAAAATTAAGTGAGACACCAGGTCACCATGATAAGCACCAAGTGGCATTCCGACTCGGGAGCCCTGTGAGTGACCGTAGTAACCAAAAGGAAAAAGACCGGTATTTAGAGCGAAAGATGCTATGTCTTCTGCTTGAGACTGAGCTGAATATCCGTGAGGACTCCAGTCCGTATCTCCGCACCCACGACTATCAAGGGCCACGACATGCCAGTCGTCGGAAAACTTGGGAGCTAAGTTATCAAACATGTGGGCATGACCCCCTATGCCGTGCACCAGTACCAAGGGTTTCTTGGTACGATCCCCTCCCCAATCTAGATAGTGCATCTGAAGGCCGTTGGCTTCAACCCATTTATCCTCAGGATAGAATCCTTTCATATTTTTCCTCCATGCATGACAATCATTTCGCCGCCCTCAAAAATATCTCTTCAAGAACTCAAAATAGTCCGCCATGACTAATAAGCAACCTGAGGTTCTTCCACGGGGAGAATGCCTCTGGGTTCGAGTTTTCCTGTCCACACTTTAGCAATAGCTAGCTGCACCGATGCAGATGCTCCATATGCAAGCAACATATTGGGCACGTGTGGTAGATCGTGCAATACATAGGGAGTCCCAAAGCATGTGTAATTTACCCTGTCGTGGTACATGTGAGCAATTCTCCATACAGATTGGGCGAAGCCGGCGCCTATTTGGTCAAAACTACCACTCATAGGCACGTGGCAAATATTTACAAACACAGCATCAAAATGAGGGAGCTTCTCTCTCAAGTCAGTATCAGTAGGATTATCTAATGAATCGATGGATATTCCTTCTGCCTCCAGTGCAGCAATCAGAGTGTCCAAATTAGAATTAGTGAAGATCCCATTGGAAAATACATTCACAAAAAGTATCTTCTCTCCCCTCTTTAAGCCTCCTAATCCATTTTCACTCCTCCGAAGGACTGTGATACTTTTCTCTGCTATAGCATTATTTACTTCCTCTGCATTCGCAGCTGTATGGCTCACATCCTCCTCTATAAAAGTTCCTTTATGAAGAGACAAACGAGCCTTGAGTTCCAAAATTCTCCTGGTCGAATTCCTGACCCTTTCTTCAGTAAGTTTTCCCTTTCTTACCGCATCTTCTATAAACCCGTAGTCCTGAATTGTTTCTGGTAGAAGAATGACATCCACTCCAGCGAGTATGTTTTCAACTGCTCTATCAGCATAAGACACCCGACTGGTCAATCCAGCCATCGGGCTAGCATCAGATATGATGACTCCTTCAAACCCCAATTCCTCTCTCAAGAGATTTAACTGGACGCGCTTACTGAGCGTCGCGGGCAACGTATGCTCTGAATTACCAACGAATCGTTCATAAGCAGGAAAAGCAATATGCCCGACCATCACTGAATTTACGCCGACCTCTATGACAGACTTCCATACTCTCCCGNAGGAATTTCGCCAGTCGTTGACCGAAAGGTGATTAGATGTCGTAAGGAGATGATGATCTCTTTCATCCGTACCGTCACCAGGAAAATGTTTCGCTGTTGCAGCCATCAAACCGTCTTCTTGAAATCCCCTAACAAAAGATTCAGCATGTTTAATTACTTTGTCCGTGTCATCGCCGAGAGATCGCACGTTAGTTATGGGATTCCTATAGTTAAGATTTATGTCCACAACCGGGGTGAAGGTCCAGTGGAAACCGTGGGCTCTTCTTTGCTCGGCTATCATCCGACATGCCGTAAAAGTGAGGTCAGGATCGTCCGCAGCCGCAAATCCCATCATCGAAGGAGCGTGGGATGCATAATCAAGAATTGCGGAATCGTTATCGCCTTTGCCTTGAATTCGTGCTGGGCCCGAACTACCAGGCTCAATGTTTGAACCCACGATAACCGGTATCTTTGATTGTGACTGGATATCTTCGAGCATTTCTTTCAAATCATCAGAAGGAGGTTTCCTGATGCAAATACCTCCTAACGGAACTCGGTCTAAAAGGCGTATCCAGTCATCCGTAGAAGCATTCGAAACAGAAGGGAAGTCGGTCTGTAGACTCTCAAAAGGATGATGAGGCATAAGCAGTTGGCCGATACATTCACCTAGGTCCATTGATTCAAGGGTTTTGTCGACCCACAATTTCTGTCCAGTGTTGAGCTTTTCAAGCATTCACGGCTCCTATTTCCCATCTTCTCTTCAAAATGTTCGAGTTTGCACTTCACAAGATATCGGATTGCAGGGTATTTGCACATACACAGCCTAAAATCCTAAACACAAGATCGTTAGACCATTTGGGGAGATCCATCAATTTCTCTCTATAGGGTATCTCTAACTCTAATTGCAGTCATTCGAGACCTATGGTTCTCACAATCTAGGATGGAATCCTCCAGGNAGTAATATTCGGCCTTCAGTGGCACATCATGGCTGAGCTCAATAGTATTATTATATTTATGAATACAGTATTTTTTTACTATCACTTGTAATAATACTGTGAGTCTTGCATACTTGATGAAGGGCTTAATTTTGGGCTCTAAATCTACTAAATACGGGCTCTCAGGAGTACAGGTGAACAAGATCAATATATTACGCAGGTCATTATTTACAGCATTTCTTGTAATAGGGAGTGGCAGATTCGATAAGTACCTAAACAGTGTCCAATCAAGATCCGGTGCAGGTGTACCGACTTTTGATGAAGCTAGAAAGGACTTTCGTGCTGCAATCGAACTAGGCACCCCGAAAATTGGTTACTGAGGATCAGTTAACAGACGTCGTGCTTTGACTCTGAACATGTTCTACAGGAAACCAAAACTTCAACCGGCAACTCTACACAGATGGAATTACAGGCAACAACACGTGGGACGGGTGGAGCCCGCTATGGAACACTCGCTGGTGCGCAATCCGAATTTCAGAATCCTGGCCGAACTTTCTACCAGTATTCGGATTCCGGTCGAATCGAGGAAAGTTAGCGCTAGCTATATCTAGACGGATTCTATGGCCCACCAGGAAGACGTTACTGGTGGGCCATAGGTCGACTGTAAATTCATATACCGTCCCAGGTTCCAATAATGACTGGTGTGAGGTTGATTCCCGGTACCGCGCCCGGATTATTCCGTCACAGAGATTCCTCGCAAAGCCATTAGGATCCACATCCACTAGTTTTACAGTAAAATCAGTATCGGTCACGTCGGTCTCCGCGAATATCTTGGCAACTACCGGGCCTGTTACCTCCAGTTCCTTCTTTAACGGCTCAGATGTGTACACCAGCACGTCGTTTCTAAACTCAACAGATTGCTGGTCAAAAGCTCCCCAATCGACGATTTCGGGGTTACAGCAGTTGCAACCTCCTTTCGTTGGGGTTGGAAAAGCAGGATTATAGACATATTCGTCGCTCGGCTCCTTATCTGGAACGTCCATGGAAAGAACCCCGTCACCTAGCAATGAGTTAGCTTGGCCATCACTGTGGAGATAATACGGAGTGAACTGAGTCCTAGCTAAAGGCCACTCGTTTTCATCACGCCATTGGTTGATGCCCATAACGAAGATGTTTAGAGGTATATCTGCATCAGCCCCGTTGTCAATTCCTTTCAGCCAGTGATCGAACCATCGTAATTCATGCTGCTCCAAATCCAGAACGGATCCTCTTCCAAAGTCAACTTCCCCTGCACGGGTAAGAGTACTGGCGCTGTGGATCCACGGTCCTACTATTGCCCGTTGATTATCGCGTGCCAATCTAGAACCACCCCCTTCTCGCATTCCTACAAAGTTGTGAAATGTCCCAGCCGTAAAAAAATCGTACCATCCCCCAATCTGCAGTACGGGGATCTCTATATCGTCATAACGTTCATCATTGGCGAGAGCCTTCCAGTAATCATCGTAGTCCGGGTGTTTAATCCACTCATCCCAGAAGAAGATATCTTTTCCAGATTCCTCAGGGAGGTTTTTTAAAGGCAAAGTGGCAAAAACCTTCTCCCAGTTGTATATGTTTATGTCCTGTGCAGTGCGTCCTGCCATTCGAAAACTCCAAGTAGCACTCCAGTTCAATTGAAAAGCTCCAGATTGATAGTGCGGTGATTCGTAAAGATTATTCCCGATCACTCTGGGAACGATAGTCTTTAGATATTTACTACCCATAGCCGCGGCCTGCCACTGAACATTGCCTACGTACGAGCCTCCTACCATGCCGACGTTACCGTCACACCATTCCTGCTGCCCAACCCATTCAACCGTATCGTGCCCATCGTTGAATTCATCCACCCATGGACGGAACTTACCCTCTGAGTCGTAACGTCCCCTTGTATCTTGAGCGACAAATACATACCCCTGTTGGGCGTAGAAAATGGCACTGTTGATCATCCGTTCGTTCGTATTGTCATAAGGCGTCCTCGAAAGAATCGCTGGAAGTGACCCAACTCGCATTCTCGGAAAATAAATGTCGGCAGATAAATTAATTCCGTCCCTCATTGGTACATTTACGTTGTATCGGGTTTCTACGCCGTCTGGCAGAAAAACGTTTGAAGACACTTCAAGCACCTCCCATATAAAAAGGTTTTAAGCTCGTTGAATCACGCTTTTTCAGATCTCTTCTCCGCACTATTCGCTAGCTAGTATGGCATAGCTTAGGCACACATCAAGGTAAAAAGGTAAATTCAAAGATTAAATATTTACCTCCCGCTCAAAAATCCCATGGATCGCGAAATCTGCATTGGGTTGGGGCAAGTGTAGCTGAAATATAGTGTCAGTCGACCTTCAGAATATTCAAAGCGTGAAAAAGTAGNAATAGCCTCCCCCACCAACCCGAGATACAAGCTTGCCCTATGTCTAAATTNGATCATAAATNAAGCCAGCCATCAGAACCGTTACGTCTTGTCTATTTCACCCTAAATATTGACAGCTGTTTATTAAGAAATATGGTGCAATATTTCGATGCATTCTCCTCGTTCAATATTTGTTGATACAATCGGCGCTAACGACGCTGGATCAATATCTATTATCCATTTCGGAGGAACACATGCCTGAAGGTAAAGAACTGTACATGCTTATGTTNANGCGAATGATGCTGATAAGACGCTTTGATGAAACTGTNAAAGACTTGGTGCAAAGTGCTGAATTAGTAGGCATGGCACACTGTTACATAGGAGAAGAAGCCGTAGCAGTAGGAGCATGCACAGCTCTTAGAGACGAAGATTACATCACCGGTAACCATCGCTCACATGGCCATCCTATATCCAAAGGTGGTGATGTTCGCAGAGCAATGGCGGAACTNTTAGGCAAAGCTACAGGCTACTGCAAGGGTAAGGGTGGCTCGATGCACTTGGCCGATTTCGAAATAGGCATCCTTGGAGAATCTGGAATTGTGGCTTCAGCTCTTCCGGTCGCCGTCGGAGCTGCCTTAGGTAGCANGATGCAAAATAATGACAGGGTCGTTATTTCTTTCTTTGGTGACGGAGCCAGTAACCAAGGGGCTTGTCATGAGGCGATGAACATGGCATCTATCTGGAAACTACCCGTGATATTTCTCTGCGAAAACAACCAGTATGCCGTNACCACCTCTTTTAGAGACACCGTAGCTGTTGAGAACGTCTCCGACCGTGCCGTGGCATATAACATGCCCGGNGTATTGGTAGACGGCCAAGATGTTATGGCCATGCACGAAGCAACTGTGGTTGCAATCCAACGGGCTAGGGCCGGCGAAGGGCCGTCACTTATCGAGGCTCAAACTTATAGGTACGAGGACCACTCGGAAGGATTAAACCGCATCCTTCGGGAGCCCTACAGGACCGACGAAGAAGTTGCCCTATGGAAGGAAAGAGATCCCATTTCACTTCATTCCACATGGCTCAAGGAACAAGGAGTCGCTACTGAAGAGGAGATAGACTCAGTCTGGTCAGAAGTCAGTCAGGCTATTGACGACGCCCTAGAATTCGCCAGGAACAGCCCTTATCCGGATGCTGATGATCTATTTACGGACATGTATGCGGACCCGCTTCCAGCGCGCTGAAAATACAGATAAATTCGACTGGCTAGAAGATTACCACTCAAATATAGGGGAAATCATGGCAGAGATTACTTATTCCGACGCATTAAATCACGCTTTAAAAGAAGAGATGAGACGAGACGAGAAAGTGTTTCTTATGGGTGAGAGCATCCGTGGCGGGATATATGGGGTTACCGGGGGACTTTCACAAGAATTCGATGAACGCGTCATAGACACTCCTTTGGCTGAGAACGGTTTCATGGGTGCTGCAGTTGGAGCTGCCGCAGTCGGTATGCGCCCAATAGTTCAATCACTGGCCAGTTTCGCTTGGGTCGCTATGGATCAGTTGGTCAGCCAGGCTGCGAAGATGCGTTTCATGTTCGGCGGCCAAGTCAACCTTCCGATCGTATACCGCTGGGGCCTACTATACGGTAACAACGTCGCTGCCCATCATGCTGACCGCCCATACCCAATGTTTATGAACATGCCAGGCCTGAAAATAGCTCTTCCCTCAACACCAGCAGATGCCAAGGGCCTGCTGAAAACGGCGATTAGGGACAATGATCCGGTAATGTTTTTTGAAGATAACAACTTGGCTGGTACGCGTGGGGAAGTTTCCGACGACGAAGACCTTTGTATCCCGTTCGGACAGGCCGACGTCAAACGCGAAGGAACTGACGTCACAGTAGTAACCATTGCGGGTAGTATTCGCCCTGCCATCGCTGTTGCGGAAGAAATGGAATCTGATGGAGTTTCGGTAGAAATCATAGATCCACGAACCATCGTTCCGCTGGACACTAAGACAATTCTGGAATCCGTGGAAAAGACGGGTCGACTGGTGATAGTAGATCCCGCTCACCAAAGTTGTAGTGTAGCTTCAGAAATCTCTAGCATAGTGTCTCAAGAGGGATTCTGGAGCCTGCAGGCTCCAATTCAAAGGGTCACCAGTTTGGACTGCCATTTCCCCTTCAGTCCTGCCCTGGAACATCTTGTATACCCGAACGAAGATAAAATTGCCGATGCGATTCAGATAACTCTTGACTAATCGAGGAAATTTTTGAGATTTGACTTCCGACTGTTCACAGAGGTGTGACCCATGGCAACCAATGTAATGCTTCCTCAATGGGGCATGAATATGGAAGACGGTACGTTACTTAAATGGCTCGTTAAAGAAGGCGATGAAGTCTCGAAAGGTCAGCCTCTTGTAGAGATAGAAACCGCCAAAATTAACTCCGAATTGGAGTCTCCCGTAGAAGGCGTAGTTGCCCACTTGATGTCTGAAGAGGGAACCGTGGTAAAGGTTGGAGCGTTGGTCGCAGTCATAGGCGCACCCGGGGAAGACCCGCCCAGGCCAGAGTTAGTAACACAAAGAACTAGTAGAGGTAGCAGAACTCGGTCTGCCGGTTCAGGTGGGGGAAACAGGGGTAACAAAGTACAGGCTACTCCGATTGCNAGGAGACTAGCCAGAGACAATAGCATCGACATTAATCATGTGACGGGNACCGGGACCAACGGACGGATAACGGAAGATGACGTTAGAGCCGCGATGGCTAACCAAAGTGTCGGTCCGTCACCGACCGCCGATCGACAGATCGTACCGAGGGCGCGCAAACTGGCACAGGATAATTCTATTGATCTAGCTAATGTAGATGGAACAGGACCGAATGGTCGTGTCATGGTCACCGATGTAGAAATGGCAATACGCGTTAAAGACCCTGCGACCGCTTTTGGTGACGCCGTATCTGAGTCTGAGAAACTGTCCGGTCTTCGTAAGGTTATCTCGGACCGGATGTCCCTGAGTGTACGAAGTATGGCTCAAGTAACCTTGACCAGCGAGATCGACGCAACCGAACTCGTTGGTCTGAAAGAGAGGTTAGTTTCCTTGTGGCGACCTCATAAGATCCGTCCAATGGATCAAGACGTAATCGTGGCAGCCGTGGGCGATGCTCTCAAACAACATCCTAGGCTCAATTCCTTCCTTGAAGATGACACAGTGATGCTTTTACGGGATGTAAACGTGGGGGTAGCAATGGCAGTACCTGATGGTCTTGTCGTTCCCGTGGTTAACTCAGTTGACCAAGTAAGCTTATTGGAAATCGGCAAGCGCCTTCGAGAGCTTGCCTCCAGTGCCCGTGATAATTCGCTAGATATTGATGATGTCTCAAATGGCGGGTTCACCGTAACTTCGTTATCAAACTACGATATTGATGTGTTCACACCTATTATCAATCCACCCCAGGTCGCAATTATGGGAATAGGAAGAATCACTCAAAAACCTGTGGTGTTTGACGACAAAATAGTTGTTCGTCACACCATGCACGCAAGTATCACTTTCGATCATCGAGCATTAGACGGAGTTCCCGTCGCTGAATTTATCCGTACAGTGAAGTCAAATATTGAGTCAGCTGAATGGTTATCTACCAGAGCAGAGAAAATCTGATGGATTCCCAGTTAGGGAATCCATCAGATTTTTGATCATAGCAAAGCCGGTTCAAAAGGGAATTTAGTGAAACTGTCAGCTGCCACCCTAGTACTTTGATGGAGCAAGATAACTCTCGGTAAGTTTGTTTGCCGGAGTTTAGCGGTGCNGGACTAACTAACTTTCTAACTGTTCCCTGGTGCAGAGTAAACGATAGCTGCAGCCCTCTTCATTGCCACTACTCCCTCTTCAGCAGTCATAATCCTGCTCACTTTCATCGAATGTACAATGCCTGAAGCACATACCGCCATTACCAGAGCTTGGGTATCTGCGTCGTCATCCGCTGTGGTGAAAACCAGATAAATGTTTGTCTCACCTACACCAAACCAGTAATGTTCTATGTCAAAACCAAGCGAATTAAACAACGGTTGGTTTGCCGTCTGCCTGTTTTCNGGATTCTGAATGAATCCNCTAAANGCCTCTGTTGTACCTTCGATAGTTGCCAAGTATCTCGCCATTTATTNCTCCTTATTAGAACCNGTATTTTTCAAATCAATAANCTNTGAAGTGAGACTTTAACATCTCTTCANNTCTGGTCAAATAAATCAGCCTTCTATATAAATACGATACTTACAATCTTGGTATCCTCTTAGGAATCTCACCCTGAATGGAGACGTATCAGTAATCTCTTCACTACCTTTCGCTAAATAATTAGGACAAATGGAACTGGAATCTAAGCTCTTTAGAATTGGCCCAAATAGAATCCTCATGGGTCTTTAAATAATCGGCCACCTAGGAGCGAAGGTGACGTCATTGCGAGACATCATGTCTTTCCCTATCCGCTGCACCTTTCTTATCAACTCCTCNGTATCGACAAACGTCGGCCTGTAATTATCTACGATCACTCTTCCATCCACTAAAACGGTGTGAACGCTTCTACCATCTGCATTGTAAACAAGGCTGTTTACTGGATTGAAAAGAGTCTGCCACTCTGGGCGCATAGTGTCATATAGAACAAGATCGGCCTTCTTCCCTACCTCTATTGAACCAATCTCGGAATCCAATCCTAAGGCTTTGGCACCGCCAATTGTTGCAAGTTCCAAAGCCGCTTCAGCTGGCACCTTAGAAACATCTCCACTACCATCTTTAGCAAGTACTGCCGCCAAATACATCGATCGGTTGGTCTCCAAAACGTTCGAATTGTTGCCGGCGTCGGTACCCAATCCTACAGTCACACCAGCCTCCAATAAATCTGCCAGCGGAAAATTCTTCCCGTAGCCACCCCCATTTTTGACCACGTTGGTGGGACAAGTAACAACGCATGTCCCCGTTGCAGCGAGGGCAGCGATTTCCTCTTTGCTTATGCCCACACAATGAGCGAGAACGACGTTAGGACCACTGAAATTTTGGTCTTGCAGCGCAACCAACGGCGGTTTTATGTCATCGCTGAAACCGNTATGGCCTGCGTTGTTCACATGCAACGTCGCTCCTGTATTGAAATGATCTGCGAGTCTCTTTAAGTCTGTTAGAAGACCTCCACTAACATATTCTGGCGAAAAGGGCATCGCCCAAGCAGTGACGCGGCCCTCAAGTGTCCCGTTAAATTGATCGATAAAGGACTCAGTGGCATTCAACGCCTCGTTATGGGTGTAAACAGGCATGCGATATGGGTTTTCCTGATCTGTGATCTGAGTGCCNGTGATTATTCGCAAGCCAGATTGCTCATAAGCTCCCATGCAGGCATCTACGTGCTTGGTACTGCCGGGGTCCATGATCGTGGTTGTACCGTAACTAAGGAGTTCAGTTATTGCCAGGAGGGATGTAAAGTGTTCCTCTTCTGGTGACATAGAACTCTGTAATCTAAAAACGTTGCCCAGATATTCGCTGCCAAGATCGTCCGGGAATACCCCTCGTGTCGCATGGGCATAGCTGATGTGACAGTGACCGTTTACAAACCCAGGCGTAACCACCATATCTTGTCCATTGATTACCCTATCCGTATCAATTCTGGATATTTCATCCGATTTCCCAACAGCAGATATTCTCTGGCCTTCCAACAGGATGCTTCCATCCTGGATAATTCGACGCTGAGAATCCATCGTGACAACGAACGCAGCGTCCTGGATGAGAATCCGATTATCCGTCATATGAACTTCCCTCAAATTGAAAAGGCCTCATAAATTTTCTTACGTTTTCAACCCTTGCCACAAATGTGTAGGGTTACAGGTGTAAATCCCTGTTCAAAACAACTTGAGTATCGAACGTTCACTACTTGCCACTGCCATTAATTGTGCAAAAAAGAACCTNNCGGAAGTGACAGGATAATCAGCGCCACAGGTGCTAAGCAAGACNGAGTCCATTATCGTTCGGCTACCCCTGACTCTTACCCGGAACAACTATCCCGTGACCAATCCTATACCGCAACTTTTAGCTAACAACTACCCTGAGTACTTTTCAAGAACTTAAGCCTTACTTATGTATTNGGATATATTCTGGTCACTCTGAGAGCACATCACATATAGGGGCGATCACCCCGATAGCCATCTCCACACAATACAAAGCGTTACGGCAGAAAGGTCAGGCTCTTGAGTTCTGTCTCTCAATCAATTCGTTGTTTGCACTGACCGCAGATTCCACCATATGTTGGGGAGTCTCCTCATATCGGGCAAATTCCGTGTCAAATGTCCCCAGGCCCTGCGTTACAGAACGCAATATAGTGGCATAGTCCAAAATCTCTTGGTAAGGTACCTCTACTTCGATTGAGGTGAATCCCTCAGAAGAAGGGGCCATTCCTTGTATTCGCCCCCGGCGGGAGTTGAGGTCTCCTATGATATCTCCGGTGTAATCGTCGGGTACTATCACATTAATGTTCATTATGGGCTCAAGTAGAACTGCACCAGCCTTGTCCATACCTGTTGAAAAGGCCTGGCTGGCAGCTATTTCAAAAGACACACCAGAGGAGTCCACAGCATGAAAACTGCCATCAACAAGTATTGCCTTCAAATCCGTAACAGGGAATCCTCCAATGGTACCGTTTCCTAGACTCTCCCTAATTCCTTTTTCGACGGATGGAATGTATTCTCTGGGAACCGATCCTCCTACCACCTTACTCTCAAATTCGAATCCTTTACCTTTTCGAAGGGGTTCAAGTTGTATAACAACATGACCGTATTGACCGTGTCCCCCGGATTGTTTCTTGTGCTTGAACTCAGCAGCAGCATTGGTCGTTATGGTCTCACGATAGGGAATCCTTGGAGTTTCTAAGTCAATTTCCACACCAAATTTCCTTTTCATCTTCTCAACAGATACTTCGAGGTGAGTATCACCCAACCCGCTGAGCAACATTTCAAGGGTATCGGGCTCCCGTTTAAGGTCAAGGCTCGGATCTTCTTCAGTGATCCTGGCAAGAGAAGTGCTCATCTTATCCACATCAGCCTTACTCTTGGGATAAACAGCCCGTGTATAGATCGGGTTAGGTAAATTAATTGACACTTCTATCGGGTCAACGCCCTTATCACCCAGGGTATGACCTGTCAGCGCACTGTCTAGCTTTGGAACTGCTCCTATGTCACCAGCAACAAGTGAGGCCACTGGTTCCTGCTCTTTGCCGCGGGTAACGTATGTCTGGCCTACACGCTCTGATTCATCCGCAGACACATTCCAGATTTGTGAATCGCTGGAGAAAGTACCAGTATTTACACGAAAATATGATAGCTTCCCTACGTAAGGATCCGCTGTAGTTTTGAACACATAAGCCGAGAGAGGCTCATCGGGTTCGCCTGCATCCTCGCTTTCGCTTGGTGCCGGAAGAAGATCCACGATTCCGTCCAATATCTCTGCAATACCAATGCTCATTTGAGATGCCCCGAAAAGAACGGGAACAAAATCACCGCTTCGAAGGCCAGCGCGAAGTCCTCGAATAAGTTCTTCCTGAGTAATCTCCTCGCCCTCAAGATACTTCTCCTCTAACTCATCATCAGACTCCGCCGCCGCCTCAATCAAGCGCTCGCGAGCATCTTCCACCTCATCTCCTAAACCGGTTGGGACATCGCTTGAAGGATCAAGCAGGTTAATCACCGCTGTAAAATCTGCTTCGGATCCAACAGGCAACTGGACCGGTACACACTCCCTTCCAAAGCTGTCTGCCAATGAACTCATAACACGGGAAAAACTGGCATTCTCTCTATCCATCTTGCTTACGAAGATCATCCGTGGAATTCCCTGGCTTGACGCCATTTGCCACATTTGCTGAGTACCAACTTCGACACCTGAAGGGGCTGCGACTACCAAAACAACTGAATCAGCTGCAGTTAAAGCAGAAACGACTTCGCCCCTAAAGTCAGCAAAGCCCGGGGTATCTATAAGATTTATTTTGGTACCCCTCCAGTCGAATGCCATGAGGGACGCCTGAACACTGTTACTTCTTTTGATCTCCTCCTCTTCGAAGTCTGAAACTGTGTTGCCATCCTCGACTGCTCCAATACGGGTAATCAGCCCGGCCGTGTACAGCATCGACTCTGCCAGTATTGTTTTCCCGGTTCCACTGTGGGAAACAATAACGCAATTGCGGATTTGATCAGAGTTATATTTATCCATGGCACCACCCCCTATTAATAGGTTATGCGATCAACAATTTAACCGCATTCTAGGGAAAAATAGCTCCCACCTGCAAGTACCCATGGCTGGTCACCCCTTACCCGTCCCTGAGCATAGGACTTACACGTTCAAACAAGTTCATAAACATCACATTTTCTCTTCTGCAATCCCAAGTCCGGTATCTAGCCCATTTCATAATTTTTCTTTTAATATTCGCATTGAGTAGCTCCAACATATTCTCTTACACAAGGTTACGTCAGGCTGGTCAAGAAGGAGGCTATTATTTTCGAGCACTTTTCTGAAATAGNNCNGAACAATTTTCCGCNAAATATAGCCGGCGATTTCTGGAGTACACTTCCCNTATNGTGATCAGGAGCTTACTGCACAGGAGCAACTATGACTAACANTACTGCTGTAGGAATGAACGGGCCAATGAAAGGAGTTAGGGTTTTGGACTGGACGATGTACCAGTTCGGACCGGTAGCGGCTTCAATGNTGGGCGATATGGGAGCAGACGTTATAAAGATCGAATCCCTGGACGGAGATATCGGGAGAGCGGTTGCAAGGATGAGTTCAAGGCCTATTGGGCTTGAAGGAGGTCGCAATGCTTATTTTGAGACCTGTAACAGAAACAAAAGGGGTGTAGCTGTTAATCTCAAAACGGCTGAAGGCAGAGAGCTAGTGCACAAGCTTGTCGAATCTGCTGATGTGTTTATCGAGAATTACCGTCAGGGNGTGCCCGAGAGGCTCGAGATGGACTACGATTCTTTAAAGAAGATCAACCCGGAGCTTATTTATGCTTCTGGAACGGGATATGGTCCTCTTGGACCTGACTCTGCCAAGCCATCACTGGACGGTTGCGGCCAGGCAAGATCTGGTCTAATGATGTCGGCTACGCAACANTCACAAACTGAACCTTCTTACGTNGCCGGGGCAGTTTCAGATCAAATGGGAGGCATTGTTCTATGCCTGGGTGTTATATCAGCTCTATACGCAAGGGAACAAACCGGAGTGGGCCAGAGGGTAGATGTTTCACATCTGAGCAGCACGATGTGGCTGCAAGGACTGGCCGTGAGTATGCAGCTCNTGTCCGGCTATCACTACAGATCTACTGACCGGAAAAACCCATTGAACCCCCTGGTTAATGCTTACGAATGCCAGGATGGGCGGTGGATTCAGTTCATGAGTGCACAGTTCCAAAGGTATTGGCCCGACTTTGCGACGGCCCTGGGAATCTCCGATCTGATCGATGATCCGATTGTTGGCGATATAAAAGGCATGGCGGCGGGATCTCCTGAATTAACCAAGATCATTGCCGACAGGTTCAAAACGAGGCCGGTTAACGAATGGATAGACATATTCAACCAGTACAAGGACCTGATATTTGCAAAGGTTCAATCGGTCGAGGAGCTTGAAACCGACCCACAGGTTATAGCCAACAACTACATTACAAATTTTAATCACCCAGTTATCGGAGAGGTCAAGATGTGCAATTTCCCCGTTAACTTCAGCGAAACCCCGGCAGGAATATGGAAGGAGGCTCCTGAACTCGGACAAGACACGGAATCGATATTGATCGATGAGATGGGCTACAGCTGGGATGATATTACGAGGCTTCAGGAAAGTGGCTCCATACTGTAACAGTATCGGACTTTAGAAACGATGCGGCCGAATTGATNGATTGAAAACAGCACNGTTTACCCGGGTNTGTAGATTGAAGATCGACAGAAATCGAGAACTGACTANTATTGAGNATAACAGCCNTTTGAAAATTGAGAATATTTCATGTTAGACATACTCATTTATGGCGGGTCGATACTGGACGGCAGTGGTAATCCGGCCTACGCAGCCGCNATCGGAATAACAGGTGACCGTATTTCCATACACAGGGGNGATGTTTCGCTTCTGGAAGCTAGCAGGAAGATAGATGCAAAGGGTTACATAGTCTCCCCCGGATTCGTTGACCTCCACTCCCATGCCGGTCTTACGATTCTGGGCTCCCCTCACCATGAGCCTAAAGTTAGGCAGGGAGTTACAACTGAGCTGGTAGGAATAGACGGGATATCCCATGCCCCATTTAAAACTCAGGAAGAGCTGGAAAGGTATATCTGGTTAGACTCTGGGCTGAACGGTTATCCTCCTATGCCTACAGACTGGTTAACGGTGCAAGGACTCCTATCGAAATACGAGGAATCTGTTGCAGTCAATATCGCCTACATTCTAGGTAACTCCCCTGTAAGAATCTGGGGAGTGGGCTGGGGTCCAGAGAAGGCATCAGCAAGTCAGACTGAGAACATGAAGTCGGTTGTTAGAGAGTCGATGGAAGAGGGCGCCTGGGGTATTTCCACCGGGTTGGATTACCCACCGGGAGCATACGCGTCAACTGAAGAATTAATCGAACTCTCCAGAGAAAGTGCCAAGCTGGGTGGTTTCTATCACACACACACCAGGGCTAGTTTAAAAGAAAAAGGNAGATTGGCCCCATGGTTGGAGGCGTTAGATATAGGAAAGAAAGCTGAAATCCCAGTTCATTTGACCCACTACAGGCAAGGTTATCAGGGAGACGGAAGTCATCTTGACTATTTGGGCCTCGTCGATAATGCCAGAGAGAATGGTATGGACGTGACCTTCGATTGTTATACCTATCCCTATTCCGGTACCACCATAACCATCGGATTACCTCATTGGGCTAAAGACGGGGGACCTGAGAGGTTAATGGCAGCTCTACGGAACCCTGACGATCGGGCCAAGATGAAAAAGGAGGTCTCCAGAGATAGACTCGAAAATAACTGGCTTACGAATTTTAACCAGCCTAAGAACAAGATTTACGAAGGTAAGTCGATCACAGAAATTTCCGACATGAGGAACCAGGATCCNGCAGATTCTTTATTTGACCTTTTACTGGAGGAGAATCTGGGTATATCCACTGTTGGACTGGGCACAAATCCCCAAACCTTGCCGGCATTCGTGTCTCATCCTGCCGGGATGATAGCAAGCGATGCTATATTGTTCGGTGATTTTCCCAATCCCAGGACCTATGGATGTTTTCCCATAGTGTTATCAGAATTTGTCAGATCGGAGAAGCAGTTACGCCTACCTGAAGCTATCAGGAAGATGACTTCTTTCCCAGCCCAGAGACTCGGGTTACGAGATCGGGGCTTGATCAAGGATGGATTTAAGGCNGATCTAGTCTTGTTTGATCCAGNCGCAATTGAAGCGCCAGCTACAAAAGAAAACCCTAAGCAATACGCTGTCGGTATTGATTATGTATTTGTAAACGGGAAANCTGTNATAGATAACGGGAAGAGCACTGGAATCCTATCCGGCCGTTCGCTGAGAAGGGGAAAAGATTAGCAAATCCATATCATAACCAGGTTAAATTAACACGGTCATCGCCATTGATATGACCGTTAGAGAACTCCCTTTTGAAGGAATAATTAAATCTATTTGGGCCACTCTTTGGATGTGGGATATAGCCCCGAGACCTTGATCCCCTAAAGNTTATCTGCAACACAACACTAAATTACAGGGTGTGAAAGCTTACCCAGTCGCTGCTGATGACAACTCGGTTTATGTAGGCATCCGTCATACTGATCTCTCAGGAACAATTGTGTCCCACGATATAAATAATGGGAATGTCGAATGGATAAAATACTTTGACTCGGTTCTAACGACAAGAGCGGCCTTCGTTGACAATTTCTTAGTGATTTCAACCAGATCCGAAGGAATACACTTCATAGACAAATATTCAGGGGAATCGCTTTGGAATCTCGCGATAGGAAGTAAGCTAGAAACTGCTCCAGCCTTAGGTATAAATGGAATTGTTGCCTTTCAACCAACGGTATATATTTGGGGANTATCTNTCGAGAATCAAAAAAATGCTGTACNTATATAATCTCGTNATGTATTGAACNCGCATATGGAAANTTCCAGCATATTAAACTGTTAGTCGGGATTGATTGGACCAATGTGGTCTCTANAAGAGTCCTCATAAAAGGCTGATCATCATCCATAAATTGTCTTCAAAAGAGAGGTCCGTAATGGCAGGGGTAAATGAAAANAAATTAGTTGTGGTGCAACTTTCGGGTGGAAACGACGCTTTGAATACAGTGATTCCATACAACGACGGAAATTACTACGACAACCGTCCACAAGTTCACATTGATCCTGATAAAGCTTTGAAACTGGACGCCAATTTGGCTATGAATCCGAGCATGACCGCGATAAAGAGATTATGGGATGAAGGAAAGGTGGCAGTCATCAACGGAATTGGATATCCGGAGCCCAACAGATCCCATTTTCGTTCAATGGATATTTGGCACACCGCAGAGCCTACGAAAGTGTTGACAGAAGGCTGGATTGGTAAGGCTCTTAGAGAACTTGATCCGAAAGGTGAAAATGTTCTTGGAGGAATTAATTTTGGAAGAGGCTTGCCTAGAGCTATGTCTTGCCCAGGTGTACCAGTGGCGTCGGTTGGAAATTTGGACACCTACGGGCTTTTCCCATCTGTTTCTGACCTCCAAGACAGAAATGACATATTGAATGTGTTCTCCCAGATGTACGGAGGGGCTCAAGGCAGGGATGCTGTTTCAGAATTTCTGAGTCAGACAGGGGAAGATGCGATGGTAGGGGCGGACATATTGAGGGAAGCTCCTAATAAATATACCTCAAATGTCGAGTATGCCGCGAATCCTCTGGCCAACAGTCTGAGGGATGCCGCGCGTGTCATGTTTTCAGATGTTGGGACGAAGGTCTTCTACACGCAACATGGAAGTTTTGACACTCATGGAGGCGAGCTGCCCGTTCACTCAAAGCTATGGGACGATGTCTCCTCTAGTATAGGAGATTTCGTAGATGATGTTCGTGAACACGGCTACGGAGACAGCACGGCAATTCTGGTGTTTTCCGAGTTTGGACGGAGGGTAAAGGACAATGGGTCGGGTACGGATCACGGTTCTGGGGGAGTTGCTTTCCTGATAGGGGAGTCAGTTAAGGGAGGTTTATATGGGCAGTATCCTTCGTTGAAAGAGAGTAATCAGCTAAACGGAGACTTGTGCGCGAACAACGATTTTAGGTCCGTATACACAGACATTCTCGAAGATTGGTTTCAGGTTGACTCCGTGCCAATAGTTAACGGCACTTTTGAAAAATTCGATTTTTTCGAATGCTAAGTAAAATAATAGATTATTCTCAATAAATCCGAAGTTTAAGGACGAGTCGAAAATATTATGGTATGCGCTCAAGACATAACTGAACAAAGATCTTTGATGGCACATCTCACAAGGAGAATTGGTTTTGGAGCTACTCAGGCTGAATTGGATAAACTTGAAACACAAAATTATGAAGATGTCGTAGATGATTTACTGGATCCTGGGGAATCAAATCACTTACCCGATGAATTGGTCCTTCGATATCATACTGAGGTGCATGAGCAACGTGTCGGCCCGTGGTCAGCAAAACAGTGGCTTTATCGAATGGTGACTACGGATACTCCAATTGTTGAAAAAATGGCTTTGTTCTGGCATGGGATATTTGCAACTGGGTANGCAAAAACAAACCAGGCTCGTGCATTGGCGGTTCAGATTGACATGTTTAGAAAATTTGGACTGGGGAAATTCGACCTTTTGTTAGAGGAGTTATCCAAGGACCCAGCAATGATAATTTGGTTGGACAACCAGGACAACCATAAAGGAGCCATCAATGAAAACTTCGGGAGGGAAATCCTAGAGTTGTTTTCAATGGGGATCGGCAACTATACGGAAAACGATATTAAGGAATGTTCTAGAGCATTTACCGGATGGACTCTCAAAAACGCTGAGTATATGTCCGTNAGGGCAATGAAGGATTCCATATGGCCNTATGGAAGAATTTCCTGGCACTATGAATATCGTGAAGATGACCATGACGAGGGCGTGAAAACATTTCTTGGTGAAACAGGAAAACTCAACGGTAGCGATATAGTGAGAATAATCTCCAAACAGAGGGTTGCAGCTGAGTTTATATCAAGGCACCTATATGATTTTTTCGTAGCAGATGAAGTACCGGTTCCCCAATGGCCCTACACCCCCCCNAAGGATCCCAAGGCTATCGCGACCTTGGCCGATGCGTATTTGTCGAATGATCATGATCTGAAGGANGTGTTGAGAGTTCTTTTGAAGTCTGAGTTTTTCAAGAATTCAAGATATGAAAGGGTCAAGTGCCCTGTGGAATACGTAGCTGGCTGCCTAAGGGTTAGTAGCGCTGTTAACAAACCTACCCTGCTGATGAATGAAGCTGTCAGTGTAATGGAATATATGGGGCAGAGTCTTTTAAATCCACCGTCCGTAGAAGGCTGGCATGAGGGAACGGAGTGGATTAACAGTGGCTCAATTGTTGAGAGGGTCAATTTCGCTTATGAGGTTTGGGGAAACAGTGGATCGATTGAGGTGAAAGATATTACGGATAGACTATCTGTTGAC
The DNA here is from genome assembly GCA_002708065.1 of Chloroflexota bacterium. Lineage (GTDB taxonomy): Bacteria > Chloroflexota > Dehalococcoidia > Lucifugimonadales > UBA826 > UBA11795. The sequence goes on along the minus strand of PAOO01000017.1, from coordinate 1,416 downwards.
GGTGATATGTATGCTGAGGAAGTTGTGCAATCATGTCTGAATTTCATGGGGCCTCTTGAGTTAACGGAGGAGGCAACCAAGTATGCCATCATTGATCACGTTTCTCGAAATGGGTTAATAAAATTCGGAGATAAATCTAGCAAAACAAGATCTCAGGCAGAAGAAAGAATTGCTGAAATCCTGGCCCTAGTAGCGGCTTCAAAAGAATATCAGCGAGCCTGACTAGGATCATTTTTCAGTCTTTACATTGACGGAGGGGATTCCGCGAGAAGCCAGTATTTGCCATGACTAATAAAACGATTGTAGAGCGGGCTGTATACGATAAAACAATAGGTATCGTGAATAACAATCCTCTTGGTAGAGGGTTCGCTCATCCTATCGANNTNGCGCACANGAATGGNGAATTATTTGTTTTGAATAAACATCCCGTATTTGCCAGAGTGGGAGTTTGCAATTACCAGGAAGATTATCTCAGNGAATTTGGAACATATGGNCANGGAGACGGACAATTCTGGTTGCCAACAGGAATTGCAGCTAGCGATGACGGACATATCTTTGTGTGTGATGAATTTCATAACAACGTGTCTGTGTTCAAAGTTTCGGGCGAATTCGTNACAAATTGGGGGCGCAAAGGTTCAGANTNNGGTCAGATNGATGGGCCTTCNGGAGTAGCGATCAGCCAAGATAAAAATATCTTAGTTGTTGATCAAAATAATCACAGAATTCAAGAGTTTACGGTTGAAGGGGCCTATGTCAGATCGTGGGGTGAATTCGGAACCGGGCCTGGCCAGTTAAATCAACCGTGGGGAATCACGACCGGAAAGGATGGGAGTGTATACGTCGCGGACTGGGGTAATGATCGAGTACAACAATTTGATACACAGGGAACAATTATCGGTAGCTTTGGAGGACCAACTGAAGATGAAGGGGGCTTACACCGTCCGTCAAAGCCTGCTGTAGACGAAGACGGGTACGTATATGTTTCAGATTGGGGAAATGAATCGGTAAAGATATATGCACCTGACGGACGATACATACAAGGTCTTAGGGGCGAAGCAACGTTATCAAAATGGGCAAATGAGTTTCTGGACGCCAACCCCGACGAATCGATCCAAAGAGACATATCGAATTTGATGCCTGATCTGCCTGACCATTTCAATACCCCGTACCTAATTTCTACTCAAATTGAATCTTACTTCTGGGGCCCTTCCTCCGTGATAATTGATGAAACACATAGGTTGTATGTGGCTGAGTCATCTAGGCATCGTATACAAGTCTTTAATCTTGTTTAATTAGAAGTCGAGTCGGGCACCACATTTAGTAGAAGCCATTCCCGTTAACGCCAATTAAGCGAAAAAACTAATGGGAGGGCTGGTGAAAGCAAGACCTATTTCAAATCCATGATCATAGAGTGCC
>PAOO01000016.1 GCA_002708065.1 Chloroflexota bacterium | reverse complement strand
TTTCTGTAAGAGATCCCGCTACCGCAAGGAATTCAGGTGACGCAATGAAGTCTGTGAAAGTCAACGAAATCTGATATTCGGTCGTCGGAAGATGTCCTGAAACGCTATGCAGCCCTTGTGAAAATCTGCTGAAGCTCAGGAAATTTGGAAAGGGTATTAACTTACGTTTCAAGTGGNTCTATTTATTCTCAGTGTTTGTTCATTAATATGGTAAATNAGGGAAAGTTTAGAATAACCTTATATTACATAGAATNAANTACGCCAANATGATCAATNAAGGANATTAATGGAAGTTGTTAGTCTTAGAGACCTTGAAAGAATTGCGAGAGAACGTACTGCTAGAGACATGTGGGATTTTATTGATGGGGCCGCATTCGATGAAATCTCCAAACGAAGGAACGAGTCCAAATTCGAGGAACTAACTCTGAATCCAAGCTACCTAATAGATGTAGCGAATAGAGACTTATCTACTACTGTTCTTGGGGAGAATATCAGCTTCCCGGTAATGATCGCCCCTGCAGGCGGGCAGCGACAGCATCATCCCAAAGGTGAACTTGCAACTTCAATAGGCGCAGGAATGGCTGATACCCTATACGCCCTTCCAACTAGCTCAGGATATAGTATTGAAGAAGTTGCTCAGGTGGCGACAGGTCCGCTCTGGTTCCAACTTTACCATTCGGACGACGAAATCACTGAATACCTCGTAAAAAGGGCGAAGCTTGCCGGTTACAGTGCCATATGTTTAACAGTAGATGTTCCAACCTACGGAGCAAAAGAGAAGGACCTTCGAAACGACTTTAAGAGGATTGATAACCTTCACAACGGCAGTCTTAGAGACAGACCTGCCTACTTAAAAAGAAAAGATGTTGGTCCTAGAGATTTTGCTGATTGGGAAACTACAGGTTACAGCGGATTAACGTGGGAAAGACTGGATTGGTTGAAATCCCTTACCAGCTTACCCCTGGTAGTTAAAGGAATCAGAACTGTTAGGGATGCGGTAATGTGCGCCGAGAACGGGGTTGACGGGATAGTAGTATCAAACCACGGTGCAAGGCAGTTCGACAGGACACTCTCAACAATAGAAACTCTTGGATCCATTTCAAAAGCGGTAGGAGACAGGCTAGAAATCTATCTCGACTCTGGAATTAGGCGCGGATCCGATGTCCTCATGGCGATGGCATTGGGAGCAAGAGGAGTATTCGTCGGCAGACCATTGTTTTGGGGCCTGTCTTACGGCGGTGCTGAGGGCGTAAAGCTCATGTTGGATATATTGAAAGCGGAATTCGATAGGGCACTATCATACTGCGGATTCAGGTCTGTTTCAGAGATCAATCGGTCATCCGTGAACATCCCATCGAACTGGTCTTACTAATCGATCATCCATATTTGCCAATTTAACCGTTTCCACGCCATCTCAAATCTGGCTGACGTGCGGCCCGCACCTCATCGAGCCGAGTGTTGGGTGTGAAATGAGGAGCGTCGTGAAGCAAATCCGGATTATCCCTCGCTTCCTCTGATATCGCTTTCATGATCTCTATAAATGTGTCCAGCGTTTCGAGAGACTCCGTTTCTGTGGGCTCTATCATAAGTGCCTCTTCCACGATGAGGGGAAAGTACATAGTAGGTGGGTGGACTCCATAGTCAATCAACCTCTTTGCTACATCAAGAGCAGATACATTGAATTCATTCTTGAGGTTGCGTGCCGAAAGCACTACTTCATGCATGCAGAGTCGATCAAAAGGAAGATCATAGTATCCTCTGAGTTTTGCAAGAATATAGTTAGCGTTCACAACTGCGTCGTCACTGATAGCGCGTATACCTTCTTTACCAAGCGTTCTAATATATGCAAACGCCCGTACGAGGACACCGAAGTTTCCTTGGAATGCCCCCATTCTTCCTATAGATTTGGAAGGGGCGACCCGAGAGAATATCTCGCTTCCACCATCAAGGCGACGAACTACTACAGGTGTCGGCAGGTAGTCGGACAGCCTCGGTCCCGCTATAACTGGGCCTGCTCCTGGCCCGCCACCACCATGTGGCGTTGAGAAGGTCTTGTGCAAATTAGAATGAATAACGTCGAATCCTAATTCCCCGAGCTTTACCCTACCCAAAAGAGCGTTCAGGTTAGCCCCGTCGCCATAAACTATCCCTCCAGCATCACGAACTATCTGGGTTACTTCAAGGATGTTGGTATCGAATAATCCTAGTGTGCTAGGCAGGGTAATCATAAGACCAGCCAGGTCATCTCCAATAGATTGCCTGAGAGCATCTAAGTCGGTGTTACCGTTCGCATCGGAGGGCAACGTCTTTACATCAAAGCCAGCCATGACAGCTGAAGCCGGGTTCGTGCCATGGGCACTATCCGGTATCAATACAACCTTCCTTTTAGCATCTCCCCGTTCTAAATGGTAAGCGCGCGCCATCAACATCCCGGCAAGTTCTCCATCTGCACCCGCCATTGGTGAGAGGCATGTTCCCGCCATTCCAGTGATTTCATTGAGATACTGCTGCACTTCCCAAATTATCTTTAATGCTCCTTGAACTGTGGAGTCATCTTGAAGCGGATGAATGCTGGCAAAACCAGGCATGGCTGCAACACTATCATTCAGCTTCGGGTTATATTTCATGGTGCAAGAACCGAGGGGGTAGAAATTATGATCAATCGAAAAATTATTCTGGCTGATCTGAGAGAAGTAACGGACAATTTCCCCTTCGCTAACCTCAGGCAAAATTAGTTCCTTACGGATCATTTCCTGCGGTGGTAGTTCCGCTTCGGGAACATCCAGGTCCGGTAGGGTGGCGCCANTTCTTCCTGAAACGCTTCGATCCATCAGAAGTTTACGGCTTTGGCTTTCCAGCTTTTCGAACAGAGGAGAGGTCATTATCGTCCTCCAACATCAGTCAGGGCTTTGGCGAGCGCATCGATATCATCTTTTGTGTTCATTTCCGTAACGCAAACCAAAAGGCCTCTTTCTACCTGTTCACTAATATCCAAACCTCCAATAATCTTCCTTTTGAGCAAGAACTCATTGATTTCAGATGGAGGACGGGGGCATTGCACTACAAATTCTCTGAAAAAGGTTCCTGTTCCAAAAGAAAGGAGTGAGTACCCGGGAATATTGTTTATAAGGGAGGCCGCGTAGTGAGATTTGTGATAGCAGAGTTCTGAAACTTTTTTGATTCCCTGCTTGCCCATAGCTGCTATGTATACTGTGAACATAAGAGAAATGAGTGCCACGGATGTGCAAATATTAGAAGTAGCCCTCTCTCTTCGGATATGCTGTTCTCTGGCCTGTAGCGTCAGAACATAGGCTTCTTTGCCCCGAGTGTCTAAGGTCTTCCCGACAATTCGCCCTGGCATCTGCCGGACATATTCTTGCCTACAGGCGAATATGCCTACATAGGGTCCCCCATAACTCATAGGTATACCCATAGATTGACCTTCCGCAACCACTATGTCTGCCCCGTAATCAGCAGGAGGCTTAAACATGCCGAGGGACATAGGGTCAACCGAAACTACCAGGAGGGCGCCCGCCTCATGAGCAATTTCCGAAAACGACTGAAGATCCTCCATATAGCCAAAGAAATTGGGTTGTTGGACAATAAGGCAGGCTGTGTCTTCAGAAAGTGACAGGTTTGAAGAGGTTATTTCGTCCACTAGAAGTCCGGGAGCCTGCACATAAGTATCAAGAACATCACGATAAAGTGGAGATACTGAGTTGAGTATGGCAACCCGGTCCCTCCGGGTGACTCGGCACGCCATTAAAGCAGCTTCTGCAATTGACGTAGAACCGTCATACATACCGGCGTTGGCGACATCCATACCCGTGAGCTGACACACCATCGATTGAAACTCATATGCTGCTTGAAGTGTCCCCTGAGCAACCTCTGGCTGATAGGGGGTATAAGCTGTCATAAACTCCCCCCTGCTTGTAATACTATTGACTATGGCCGGTATGTGGTGCCAGTAGGACCCAGCGCCTATAAACGAAGAGTAGTGCCCGGCATCAGCGTTGACGGCCGCTAATTTGGAGGCGTGTAAATTTAGATCGGGCTCCGACATGGCGGANGGCAGATCAAGTCTTGGGTTNCGATGAGACGCAGGAATATCTTTAAACAGATCTTCTAATGACTCAGCGCCAATTGCGCTTAGCATTAGTNGTCTTTGATGATCGGTATTCGGAGTAAAAGGGGATGCCATCAGTGAGCCTCCGACTCAGAAACAAAGGTTTCATACTCTGAAGCCGACATCAATTTATCTATTTCTGACAAGTCAGAGAGTTGGATTTTTACCATCCATCCGCTTTCGTACGGATTTTCGTTAATTAGGTCGGGTGCATCGGTCAGTGACTCATTGACTTCGACTACTGCGCCACTCACCGGTGAAAATAGTTCCGAAAAGGCCTTAACCGACTCTATTTCGCCAAGTTTGCCGAACTGTTCAACGTTATCTCCTACTTGCGGTAGGTCTACGAAGACTACATCGCCAAGGCTGTCAGCGGCATGCTGCGAAATCCCAACAAGCCCTGCGCCAGCATCGTCAACAAGTATCCATTCGTGCTCTTCTGTAAATTTCAACTCTAGAGAGTCCATTTCATCTCTCCCGTTATGATTTTTTATTACGCCGATAAAAAGGTAGCCTGGTAACCTTGGCTGCCACTTCCTCGCCCCTAATATTAATGTCTATAAACGTTCCAGGTTCTGCTCTATCCGATCTTACAAACCCCATTCCGATATTTACTCCAAGAGTTGGGGATGGAACTCCGCTAGTAACATTCCCAATCTCTTCACCGTCATCCATGATTGGACAACCTCCCCTGGCTATTTTCTTGCCCTCTATAACAAAACCTATGAGTCTCCTNGAAGGTCCACCCTTTTCAATAGATATAAGAGCATCTCGTGCTATATATCCTTCCCTGTCTGATTCCACGAATGTTTGAAGTCCCGCTTCGTAAGGATTCACAGTTTGGTCCATGTCATTGCCATGCAGTAAAAGTCCGGCTTCAAGGCGGAGGACATCCCTTGCACCAAGTCCGCAGGGAATTGCGCCCGAAGTTTCCAGATGTCTCCAGGCGTTGGGGCCTTCTTTTGCAGAGAGAATTATCTCAAACCCATCCTCTCCTGTGTACCCAGTTCTTGCAATAAAAGCCTTTGCCCCAAAAACAACACCTGTAACAGCCCTGAATGGGCGAATCGAGTCTAGGTCAATATCAGTGTGATCCGTGAGTATTGTTTGAGAATTTGGTCCCTGAAGTGCAATCATTATCGTATCTTCTGTGGTGTCAATGATGTCGATAGTTCGCTGTCCTGAGTTCTCCTTAAGCCATGCAGCAACCGAAGCACAATTAGATGCATTGGGAATCAGCAAAAAGCTCGTCTCATCACGACGGTAAACGATACAGTCATCGATTATTCCACCATTTTCGTTGCATACGACGTTGTACTTCGCCCTTCCGGACAACAATGCGGATACATTTACACTAAGAACCCGGTTCAGAGTCGATTCAGAACCTGGACCCGAGATCTCAAGACGTCCCATATGTGAGACGTCAAAAATTCCAGCGGAAGACCTTACTGCTTTGACCTCGTCAAATATACCGCTGTATTGAATTGGCATCTCCCAGCCCGCAAACGGGACCAATCTAGCACCCGAATCAATATGGCAACTGTTAAGTGCAGTTTTATTAAGCGGTCTACCTGTCCTCATAGTTATCGTTTTTTACTCCTCAGTTCAGCCGTTCACACATGACAAAATCTATTTACTTGAAGGAATCCAATTGCGCAAGCTGGATCACGGCNAGATTACTCTTCTGCAGCACTAAGAGGCGTGAAACTATCAAGGAATCGATAAGGATCAGCGTCCTGAGTACCGGCTGAGGCATTATCCACCATCTTGTCATACTTTGGATCGAGAGAATCCAACTGTGATGATAGATCTCTTCTGAAAGCTACCCTCGAAACTATTCTTCTAGTGTTATTACTACCNCACGACAGGCAAGTGATTGACCTTGGAGGCGTAAAGTTACGCCAAAGCTTTTCAGTCTTATTTNAGCATATATCGCAGACGAATTCATACAACGGCATATTCTTCTCACTTACCGGATGGGTTGACCTTATTTTTAGAATTCGATAAGAGAGATAACTCCAAGAACTTTTCGATGGAATTGATATATTGAAAAAACTTCATCCTCCCGACTTCGTCTTGATATCGAATTATCCCGGCCTCACTCGATAAATCCACTGAATTCAGTGTATGGCCATGCATTACCTCTGTGTTCTTGCGCATTTCTGCCAGGAATTCTTTCCATCTATCGGGTCCCATTTCTATCCAGAAATCTAGATCTCTAAGCCTGTCAACCTCCCATNCACTCACCTCAGTGCAGGAAAAAGACTCGAACGTGAGAGCCACGACGTTATCGCCTGATCTAAATCCCATTCTGCAATCGATAGTTCCTAAAGAACGAAAGNCATCCGATTCGTTCGCAACTACACTAGCCTGTTGAAACCATTCCACATTAGGGAAAATATCCGCGTTCATTCTTCTGTAAAACTTGTCATCACTTTGGATGAGGCATCAAAAAAATACTGAAACGTTTGATTGTATCTAAAAAACAGATCTTGGCGATACTGATCTTCAACCCATGACCGCGCAATACCCTCAGGAGTCTCTAAATCTACTGTGTTCAGGGTATATTCTAGTGTTGCCGCGCCGTTTTCTTTTATGTTCTCCAACATATCTTTCCAATCGTCCGGATGCAATTCGATATAGAAATCTGTCATACCTAATTGATCTTCATCTTCTAGTACATCAACTGACACACATTCGATATCTTCAAATTTTAATTGAAACAAACTCTCTCCGCTAATAATCCCAACTACGGCATCGCAAGTTCCCCCACCTGCTGTGGTTTTCAGCTCATCAGAATTGAACACATCCATGACCGCTTCAAACCATTCTGTGGAGGGAAATAAAGGCACAGTTAACTTCACTTTTCGGAAATATATGCAGATAGACCAGAAGCAAGCGAGTCAGACCGGTCGATTCCTATCCAACTAAGAGCCGACAGGTAGTGTTGAACAAATTTTCTCATCATTTCGTGGACTGTTTTCATGCCCTCGGGGGCTCCTTCAACACCACCACCAAATATAACAGCTAGAGGCTCAAGAACTACCGGTTGTGAAATCTCGCGGAGAAATATCCTCTCGCCAATACCCAAAAGGTTCTTGAATACGAGAGCTTTATCCTCCTGATGAACCACAGCATACCTGAGATGCTCAAAACCATACGACAGATGCCTAGCCTTGTCCTGTATCGCGCCGGCAAAGATCGTCCGTTCGGCCGTGTTGTGGGCGAACATTTCACCATATCTGTAAATCGTTAGTGTGAATATACCTCTAAGTACATAAAGAAGAAGCGCAGTCTCACTCCATCCCCCGCGACTCTCTAGGATCATGCGCTTTACATCACCCCTCAATTCGATACCCAATCCACCTCCATTAGAGAGCGCCCTTTTCCTAAAAACCTCATAATGCCTGGCCGCGTCGTACATTTCGGAAGCAAGGAACAACTTAACTTCGTGATAACCATAAGACATTTGATGCAGCCATGAACCTAAGGTCTCTATTTCAGTATTGGCGTGCTGACATAACATTGTGCATAGTTGGCAAACTGACGCCTCAACATCATCATTCAAAGGCTCTATAGAGTCCCACTGGATATCAGTAGCGGGTGCCCATCTTCTCTGTATCGCTTCTTCGTATAGGTCTGCGGCATTATCCGCCCACAGGTCCCTTTTTTCTCTGATTCCATAACCTATGGGAGGGACCCCTGGCATGGGATAAGCGCCGCGGGGCATTCTACTCTGATCTTCCCATTTGTCAGGAATCTCACCATAAATCCCGATATTGAGGGCGTCCAATTTCAGGCCGCTCTCAGTTACATCAGCTTTCACGCCCCACTGAAGAGTCCTTTTCATCCATTCGAGGCTTGCGGAAGGAATTTCTAAGTCTTCATCTTCAGCCACTCTTTTAGCTATAGCGTCTCTTCGTCTGTTTTCCACCCTACGGCGCGTTCNTTCGAGCTTCTCTGACCTATCNGATTTATCAATGGTCATATAACTTCAGATACCACAGCAATTGTCAGTCAATTGAAGAATTTCAGCTCGCATATTTCAAAAGTTCAGCGTTCGCTCTTCCGTTCAGAAAACGTTCGCCGAATCCTGCTGATTTCACCCNCTGGATGTACTCTCTGGCNTGGCGCTTTCGAATTGCCATAAGTTTCCTGTACCCTTCATCAAAGTTTTTCTCTCCGCCTCCCAGTAATATTGCGAGCGCCTCACTCTGAGCCGTATCACGTGATGCAGGATTCTGATTTCCTGCTACTAAGGCAACCTCACCTTCATCGAGATAACTGTGTATCTCTTCTTTGCGTTCAGGCTCAGTCTCTGAAAGGTATCTCATGTGCATAACACCAAATGCCACATGCCGAGATTCATCTTGCGCCGCCAGGCGGTAGATTCGCTTCTCCGCCTCGTTATAGGCCATCATCTCCCCCATTCTGAAAATAGTTAAAACAGCTCCTTCTCCCGATATGTGTAACCTGGACGACATTTCAGTGAAATCTGCAGACAAGTCGATACTCCCCACAGTTCCACTGGTTGTTACATTAGGTCGTTGCATTAAGCCGCCGCCNTTAGCAAACGCACGTTTTCTGAAAACATCAAGATGTCGCGACTCATCCATTACCTGAGAAACAAGAAACATCCGCGGCTCAAAGTAGTCTGGGGTTGTGGAGGCAAGCCACCTGCCTGGTACTTCAGCCGCAACGAATTCAACTTCCGTCAGAAAAGTGGCTAATTGACACTGGGCCCTCTCTATATCGTCAGGCAGAGGTTTGATTGTATCCCACGGTATATCCGTGGCTGAACTCCATTGTCTCTGCAGAGCCTCCTCATACAACATCGACGCATTAGTAAGCCAGATATCTGATTTTGTCCTGACCTGATAACCACCTATCCGATAAGCGTCTGGCCTCGCAAGAGAGCCCCTGGGTCTGCCGGTCATATTATCGCTGTGATCCCCTGGCTCTCCATAGGTCCCCAGCTGGATATCTGACAACTTTAACCCACCTTTTTCAGGTTCGGCCTTTACTCCCCATTCGCCTCGCGTCTCCAACCAGCTCAAATCTAGGTCGTTCTCCTCACCAAAGTCTCGCACTGCTGGGGCAAGGTCTAATTCTTTATCAGTTAAAGTCATCTTGATTACACCTCAGATTAATTACCCAACTGNATAGGCAATTTAAANGCTGAATTTNAATCNGCNTTTNTAAATGTAACGTTCACTATAGATGATTGTTATCGTCGTGAACAATAGTGCTNAAGTANCATTCTTCTAAGATGTGAGAATTCATTGCGATNTATNCGGAAAATCCCGCCCNAATATTACTGGCTCGATGCACCAAACCCGTTGTCATCAAACTCAGTCTTACTTAGGTCGGCCCACATCATATTTGCTCCAAGCAATAGNGCTCCTCTCAGGTCAGCACCCGTAAGGTCGGCCAGTAATAGATCAGCATCCTGAAAATCCACAGAAACAAGCACCGCGCCACAAAGCCGTGCCATCTGCAAGCTGGCCCCCCTGAGCACGCAGCGCCTCAGGCTCGCTTCTGTAAGGTCCGCATTATCCAGCCGAGCCTTTTTAAGATTCGCGGCATTAAGGATCGATTCGCGCATCGTGGTCCCGGTCATGTTTGCCCGTTCGAACGTGCCTCCATTTAGTATGGCACCACTAAGATCTGAACCGGACAAATCAGCATCAGTCAGATTAATTCCGCGCATTAAAGCGACCGTGAAGTCAGCGTTTCTTAAAAGTCCCCCGGTCATGTTCGCTCCCCTTAAGTTAACGCCAACGAGAGACGCTCCATCTAGGCATACTCCTCCTGTCATGTGAGCACCACTCATGTTAGAGCCTGTCAGGTCCGAGCCTCTAAAGTCAGCGCCAAATAGTCTGGATTCCATTAAATAAGCTCCACTTAAATCAGCTCCCGATACGTTTGCCTCCCGCAAGTTAGCCTCGGACAAGTTTGCTTGGGACAACATTGAATTGGATAGATCTGAGCCGCTTAAATTTGCGCCACGGAAGTTAGTACCTCTTAGATCCGACTCAGAAAAATCAACCCCGCTTAGCACTGCCCTACTAAAATTGAGCCCGGTTAAGTCCTTGCCAGCAAGCGATTTACCTTCGGAAAAGATCTCAAGCACTCCTTTTTTTGTAAGCTTTGACATTTTCCCAAAGAAGCCTTTTGATGAAAAGTGAAATTCTTAAATATTCTCGAATACCCAGAAACCGCGATTACGAGTCACCCCAAACTACCTTTTGCTAGAGTCTTCGGTCAACTCTAGCTTTGAAACTCCAATATTTATAGTGATCAGTCACTCTCGCCATAACACTAGATGATATGCTCCTGCTACCTTCGGTATCCATAAATCGGTAAGTTGTAAGGAATTACGCTAATGCTACATAAACCTAGAATGGAGTTCGGATACAATCCGCCTTGCGGTGATAGGGGGTATGAACTAATCCGACCCAGAGAATACCTGTCTGATCTTCACAGTGCCCTCGACGTGGCTTCCCAAAGCTTTGGCTCACTATGGTCCTCTGATCATCTCAACTACTCCTCTGAGTTTCGTGTGGAATGTTGGACATTACTCACATGGATGGCCGCCCGGTATCCAGGGCCGATGCTAGGCACGGTAGTGATGTGTAATTCTTTCCGCAACCCGTCTCTACTAGCTAAGATGTCTGCCAGCCTACAACATATGAGTTCAGGCAGATTAATACTGGGGTACGGTGCCGGTTGGTATGAAGAAGAATATAGATCTTACGGATTCGATTATCCCTCTGCTGGGATACGTATAGACATGTTCAAAGAAGGAGTAGAGATAATCCGGCGTATGTGGACAGACAGTCCGGCAGATTTCGTAGGAGCGCATTACAGGGTGGAAAACGTATTCTGCGAACCGAGGCCTGACCCTCAGCCAGTACTGATGTTGGGCGGTGGTGGTGAAAAACGAACTCTTAAAGTTGTCGCCGAACAGGCAGACTGGTGGAACGATGTTATGCGCCCCACAAAGGAGCTGAAACACAAGCTTGAGGTGTTAGAGAACCACTGCACAGAAGTCGGCCGCAACTACGATGAAATCCGAAAAACGCTGGCGCCTCGATTTTTTATCGACAGAAGTAATGAAAAGGCAAAGGAAATGGCGGGAGGTAAGAAATCCAGCGGACAGGTTATAGCTGGAGATCCATCTGCGGTGAGAGAACAGCTGGACGAACTGGTGGAATTGGGATTTGATTTCGTAGTAGCCACCTTTCCAAGATTCCAGGAACTTGATGACATGAAACTATTCGTTAATGAGGTTATGCCTTATTTTGAGTGATGTTTCCCCAGAAGCNCCTCTGTAAAAAAGCACGGCTACTCTTCCCCGTCAAACCCGAGTACTCTCGTGGGCTCTATCTCAATTAACACGAAGTTTATCTCTCCTAGTATTTCTCTCAAATAATCTGGTGCCTCTTCAGGTCCCAGGTAATGATATGCAAGATCCGTCACGATTTCGTCGATGTTTTCTGGTTTTGAAACTACAGCCTTCCCATTTATCTGAACCCATGGCTGGGGGGACCTGTCCGCAGCTGCCACAATCGAAACTCTTGGATCATTGGCAATATTATTAGATTTCACTGTTGAGGATCCTGTTGCCACGATCACTTTCCCATCTTGAGTCGTATGCCAAACAGGGGAGGTATGTGGAGACCCATCACGGTTAAGTGTAGTTAAAAAGGAAATGATCGGTTCTGACAGCAGACTTGTAATCTCCCTATCGTTTAGCTTGCCCACGGAAACACTCCTTACTGGATTTTTCTATATATAGCAGTCTAACCAGGCCAGCATGCGGGTCAAGTACTCTTTTCGCATCTTCAAATTACCTGTTCTCAGAAAGCCATGGTTTTGGCCTGGAAAACGTACGAACTCCACAACTTTCCCTAACCTCTTCAAGGTCACGAAATACTCTTCACTCTGTGAAATAGGGCATCGGAGATCTGATTCCCCATGCAAAAGCAAAACCGGAGACGATACCCTTGTGGCGTATGTGATTGGAGAACGGTAATCATACTCTTCCTTGATCATATATCTGGGCCCTCCAATCTGACGCTCCCCAAAATGCACTCCTATATCAGAAGTTCCGTAAAACGATGAGAGATTGGTAACTGGTGCCCCAACTACCGCTGACTTGAACCGATCACTATGCCCGACTATCCAGGTGCTCATGTACCCCCCGTAACTGTAACCGGTCACCCCAAGCCTTTCCGAATCTACATATGGCCTTTCACACACCAAGTCTATTGAAGCCATGATGTCGTTATAGTCTTGNCCACCCCAATCCTCCAANACCGGTAGCATGTAATCTCTACCGTAAGTCGATGTCCCTCTGGGGTTAACCGCTANAACAATATANCCCCGGGAGGCTAGAACTTGCCTGGTTATATCGAATGAATTCGCAAACAATCCGTGGGGCCCACCATGAATATTCAATACAAGGGGATATTTCTTTGAAGGATCAAAGTCGGGAGGAAAGAGAAGCATTGACTCAATCTCAAGCCCGGATCTGGACATTGAAAATCTTTCTTGCTGAGCCACAGGCCGCCCTGAGCAATAATCAGAACTGAGATCCGTAATCTTTTGCATAGCGCCATTTGATATGTGGCCGTGAAACAACTCAGCAGGACGATCAGGGGTCGAATAAATGCTCACCAACCCGTCGCCCCCGTCAAAATCACATGCCGCTATTTGTGCTCCAATATCTTTTAGCTTCCGTTGACCATATTCACCAATCCTTGCTTGAAAAATATGCGAGTTACCATTGCTTTGGCCCGGGAATGATATGTGCTCCTCTTCGTCGATGACGATAGTGGGCCCGCTCTTTGCGGGGTGACTCCCTCCTATGGGTGCCACGTCGTCATCGGTCACGCGAATCGGATCGGAATGAGAGGAAATTATGTAGATGGATCCCTGATAATAACTGTGCACCCGAGCATCGTCCGAAGCTACAACTGCAAGGCGCTCTCCATCGGGAAGCCAGGTTATTGAACAAATGTCAGCTAACCCCTTAGACCAACATGCATTACCTCCTGATTCCACATCAAGAACCCTGACTTCATTTCCCTCGCAAATATCTCTTCTCGGAATAGCATCCGAAACGTAAGCTAGCTTAGACCCGTCCGGAGACCATGCCGGAATACCTTGGTCCCCATCTTCATCAGTCAGTTGCTCTCCTACCCCTGTACGGAGGTCGATGCTGAAAATCTGCGTAGATCCATTACCTCTCCAACCCAGTTCATCATGTCTGAATCTGATTCGGGACACCTGTACCACTGAAATTTCAGTGTCGCATACTTCTCCGTAATAATCGGTGTCAACGTCTGCTACAGCNGCGAACCCCGAGGANTCNGGCTTCCAAACNAAGTCTCTGATTCCTCCCGGAATGCACGTGNCCACTCCCGCTTCCCCNCCCGACATTCGCAATACCCAAATCTGCTTTGTTCCTCTTGAGTCATCTCTGAGGAACGCCACTGCGTCTCCATCTGGTGAGAATCTGGGAGATCCATCGCTGTCTCCTCGAGTTAGCTGCCTTGGGGTGACCTTCGATTCGTTATTGCTATCTAAGTCCACTATCCAAAGCGTATTAGTGTATTTGTGAGACTCGCGGCTGGGACATGATATGCCGTTGACTACCTTGAGCCCGTCAGGAGAAATAGTAAGCGCTGTAGGATTCCCAACCTCGTAAACAATATCAGGTGTAATCAGGACTTTCATATGGCTCTCCTCATTGAAGTTAAAATCCGTCCGGACGACGACATTGTAATGCGATCGTCAAAGGTTCAAGAGTTATCCTATTCACTCAATCACAATAATAAGGAGAGGAGATTCTATGATCGTAGTAAAGCGAACGTATACCCCGGTTCCAGGAGCATCGGGACTTGGAGAACTTCTCAACCAAGTCAACTCCAACACAGTCGCGGCAGGAA
>PAOO01000015.1 GCA_002708065.1 Chloroflexota bacterium | reverse complement strand
AACACGACGTAGACTAAATAACCCATTGTAGTCATAAACAGTGAGATCATAATAGAAACTAGGGTTAATGCCTTCCAGCCGGCTGATATCAGAGGATCGTTCTGAACTTCCGCCAACATGGTTTGCTTTTCTGCCACTTCTCCTGATGTGCCCGTCATCGTGGTCAATTCCTTAGCTAACTCTTTCGTTTCTCCTAATTCTGATAATTGAAGAAAAATTTCGTTTGGAGTTTTTTTTGTTCGCGGGTTTACTGAGGACAAATGCGATATGAGGGCGTTTAGGTCTGTTAGAAGAAACCCGTTATCTAATGGATCTAGTGTAGGAAAGTAGATAACGCTATCGACGATGTGAACGATCACCAGTACTCCAGATATTTCCACCAGTGAGTAACTGCCCACGCTGAGGCCTGTTGATGAGAGAAATGACTCGCTTGCTATAACTCGAAGTACTGAACCATACTCAGGCAGATAAATTCCCCTGACTCCATGATTTGCCTCTTTACCAAATTCGAAAACAGCCCCAAAGCTACCGCTTACTGCAGCTGAAGGGGATAGCGACAGAGAATCTGAATCCACTGACGATGTCGGTATGACAGTCCAGATGTTAGGGTTTTCAAAGCTCTCTATGACGACATCGGCACCATCTTTCACTGCAAAGACGTCGTCTATAAGAATCGAACCTGCTGTTCCTGAAGGGCCGAATCCTGGCTCGCTTATCTGAATCGACACTATCTTAAGGGGTTGGACTAATCGTTTATTGATAGGCGCGGCTCGTCTGGTCCACTCGGAAGTTCTCAGCCCAGACCTTCCCAATGTGATAATTTGGCGGCGTCCGTTAGCATCCTCCACTACGAGCCATATGGAAATAAGAGGGTATGCTCCCATAGGCTTTGTATACATACCTATCTCTGTNGCANCCTNNGGNANAAGTATGAGNTCGTCAGGNTCTCCGGGNCTAAGCGTTTNGAGNGTANTANCCATNGGTTTTCTTGAGAANTCCGGTCGGGNCCANGGAGANAAATCNCCAACTTCAACCGCCAATAAATGGAAAGGGAATGCGCCTGANCCACTGCCAACNGTCCCCTCCCCTCTTAACGCAGACGTGAAACTCNNAACCCCNTCCANCTGAACGTATTGAGCCTCTAATTCCTCTATTGAATCAACGTTTAATAGGAACCCGCCCCATGTCTCCTCTATCCTGACGTCCTCAGCAACACGATACTTGATCCTGTCTTTATGACTCCTCTCCAATGTCGCACCTAGGGTAGTCGACAGAACAGCAACTCCGCTGGCCAAAACCAACAACAAAACCAACCAGCTATATTGAAGTGGGTTTCTTGACATGTGCCAGAGTGTTAATACAATCCAAGCCGGGGTGAATCGTGCTAGATACCTGAGTAAAAGAAAGAATATGATTCCGGGCACGACGATTGAAGCGCCCCAAAGTCCATTTAACGCAACCGACGGCATATCGTTGGGAAGATACATCCAAAGGAACCCTACTCCTGAAGCCATTAAGACTATCGCTAAAAAATTCAAGTTTTTATTAGAAGTCTTTCTGACAAGATATAGTCCTGAAGCGAATATTGCCGACGTTATGAATGGGGTGAGCCACTTTCCCATATCGTCGTTCAAAATTCCCCAAGCACTAAATCCCAGAAGTATCAGTACAGATACAAATCCTATTAGACTAACAAGTGCATGAGATTCTCCGGCCAGATACCTAACAAGCAATGGGAAAGCCCTGAAGAAGAGCATTCCGACAGCAACTAGGAGCAATACGGGAGCTACGAGAAGTGCTTCATTAACACCTTCCTGCCCAAAAAGGCCGCCAGAAGATATTTGACCTCGAGCTTTCATTTCCCAATAAAGAATCCCGACTATAGCAAGAAACAAAATGTCGAGATAATACCTTTGAACGAAAGGGACTGTCGGTGGTCGTGATGTCGAAATTCGCCGAGCTATCAAGCTTGTTCTTGAGCTTAATACTACAGGCGTTACGAATACCAAAAGGCAGAGTACTCCAGCACCGGCGGCTACAAGAAAAGGCACGGGGGCGATTTGGACGGGAAGCATCCCTCCATCGCTGATATTGTCAAAATAGGGAAGATATCCCAACGTCGCGATTAGACCCATAGCAATGAATGGTGCAGAGGCCGAAGCAATAACCGTTAGTAATAGACCCTCTATCGAGTACTGGCGCAGAAGGCCCAAAGTAGATGTTCCCCTGCTTTTCAGCAGTGAAATATCTGACTCCCTACCCGGTATTAGGTAATTNGTCAGCATAAACAAAAAATATATCANTGAGACTGATAACACCGCCATGAGAAGTAATAATGGGGCGCTGGAAAGAAAGTTTTGCCTACCGANTTGGTAAAGAATTATTTTTATACCTGATCTAAGTTCTGAGCCNGGTAATTCCTTACCNATTNTCTCACCAAGGGAATCTATGGCGGCTTCAATCTCCNGTCTAGACCATTCCTTAAATTTTTCAAGGTCAACATGGCTAAACCATGTAGCGCTTGAAACCGAGCCAGCGTGGGCCAGTCCGATACCCTGAGTCAAAGGCTTTTCCTGGATAAACATAGCCAANTATGGTGGAAGATCCTCAGGTCTAGTGACGGTGTCATCTTCTGAAGGAGGGAAGGGATAAGTGAAACTTTTACTGTCGCCCTTCCAGATGGCATCTGTTTCATCAGTCGGCTTGAATATACCCACAACCCTGACACCAATGTGGACCATACTATCCATTGAGGGTGTCGCAACAATTACATCACCAACCTCTATTGAGAAATAATCGGCTAGTTCAGTATCGATGGAAGCCTCTACCATGGGGCCATCTACGAATCTAAGGAGTTCATAGCTGGGGGGGGCTCCCTCTACATATATGACATGATCGTCAAGTGAAGTCAGATGCTGAAAGAAACCGTCATGCAAGATTCCGTTCTCTTCAGCACTGTCAGCGTTGCACAATGAAGACGTTTCAAATACTGCCAGACATTTAGACAGAAAATCATCCGATGCTCCATCCACTGGGGTGGGTGAGTCGTTGGAAGAAAGGAGGGTTTTCGTCGCCGATAGCGAGAAAGAAAAAATAGAGGTTTTAATATGCCGTTGGGTGACAGTAACCACGGTACCGAAAGTTGGACCCANAGAATCTGACACAGCAGAATCTGCTTCATTGATCCTTTCGGAATCGAGTGGTAAGAACGGGAGGGAGATNTTCAGATCGAGATGCGACAGGGAATTTTTTTCTACTGCTGATTCGATGGCTCCNTGGATGCTTTGTTTCTCTAAAGTTGCAAGATAGATAGGCATTCCAGAAATGAGAGTAATCGCAACTAACATCCCTGAGAATATGGCAGCGATCAACCTCAGATCGCTCCGTATTCGCCCGAATACGAGCCTAATTATTGATACTGAGTTGCTAGAGTTCAATGCGACATTCTTTGCAATGCAAACANAGCAGGGATCTTGAGCTTCAGATTACTAACTATCGATTCTGCGGTGGACCATCCACCTCCTCCTGGCCGATATACCTCAATGGAGTCAACCGGATTCAGTCCAAATCCGCCAGTTACATAGACCTCACCTGATTTCAACTGAACAGTCGAATGATCCATTCTAGCGTCCTTCATACTTCCAGCAGAATTCCATAAGCCGGTGTCGAAATCAAAGATTTCTGCAGTAGCTAAAGGCGTATCAAAGTCAACCGCACCCCCGACTACGAGAGCAGTACCGTTCGAAAGAAGAAGAGCAGAATGTGCTGANCTTGGCGATTCCATGCTGCCAACAGTGGTCCATTTGCCAGAAGTGGCTTCAAACACCTCTGAGTGAGGGAGAGGGCGCCCATCTAGACCATATCCCCCCGCAGCGAGGACGATTCCATCTTCATTCATTACCAACTTGTGCCCATCCCGGGGAAACTTCATAGAGGAGNTCAATTTGACGTCTTGGGTACCAGGGTCATAAATTTCGGACGAGCCAATCGCTGTACCATCTGAGCTTACACCGCCGGTAATAAGCACTGTGCCGTCCTGAAGTAANATNCTCGCGTGACCCCATCGAGCATTCACGAGCTCCGGACCCTTTTCCCACTCTCCCGTGTCAGGCTTAAATAAGCCGGTGGTGGTAACCGGGCCTGTGCCATCCCATCCACCGGTCACCAGTACAATACCGCTTTCTAATAAAACACCACTTGCCAATTCCACGGCTACTGTCATCGAGTCTGTTAAATGCCATTTGTTAGATTTCGCATCGAATATTTCAGACGTAGCGGTCCTNGAAGATAATCCTGTATTTCCTCCAGCCACCAATACTCGATCATCGAGTAATTTCACCGTGACGTGGGAGAATCTACCTTGATTCAACATACCTGTACTACCAGATCGCTGTTTATCAGAACTTAGCAGAACGGAATTTGTAAGAAGTTCTCCCTTTGTACCTTTACCCCCTGCGATGAGTATCGATTGATCTGACATAACTGTCATGGAATGCCCCCAGCGAGCAGTCGATATGGCACCGCGGGAAGTCCATGATCCAGATGAAGGGTTATACAGTTCCACACGAGTCAAACTGGTAAATAGTCCCCCTCTACCGCCAACCACTAGCAAATTCCCATCAGGGAGTACTGTTGCGGTATGCCCCTGTCGTGGACCAGCTAATTTGTCTGTTCTACTCCACGATTCGTCTTTGCCAGAGAACGGGTCAAATATCTCGGTGGTCGCAACTGGCACATATGTATAACCGCCAGAAACCACAACCCTACCGTCCGTTAGGAGCGATGCCGTATGGTCTCGTCGTTCTCCTAACGTCTCGCCTGCTCTTGACCATATTCCGGTAGTGGGATCGTATATCTCTGACAGAAAAACTCCCGTAGTACCATTCTGGCCACCCACGATAAGAATTTTGCCACTGAGCATCCTTGTCGCCGTATGACCCCATCTCGGCATTAGCATTGGAGCTATTGGATTCCATTTTTCTGTTATTGGATCGAACAACTCCGCACTTCCCAGTGACTCACCATTTAACCGTCCGCCAGTTGCAAGCACGGAACCATCCCGCAATAGCGTCGTCGTATGGCCCCATCTCGGCTCCGTAAGATCCGCGGAGTGATTCCATGATTCACTGTCGCCGAGAGAGTAGATCTCGGTTGAGACCATTGGGGTTTCACTTACTCGACCTCCAACTACAAGGACCCTGCCATCATGAAGCACCACACTCCCGTGCCCTGTCCGCGCCTTATTCAAAGGGGAAGATTCTTTCCAAGTGTCAGCTATGGGATCATATAAGTAAGACATCGCTGAAACACCGGATTCATCTTCTCCTCCTGACAGCAGTATTCGTTCGCCCTCGATAACAACCGACGAATGCCCAGATCTAGCAGATGGAATCTCTGATCCGAGCCTCCATCTGCCATATTCAGGAAGATAAATCTCAACGGCTCCAACGAATCCTGAATTGCTTTTTCCACCTAACACAATCACGCGGTGACCTTGATGGGTTTCCACAAGGGAAGCTGTGTGTCCAGTACGAGATTTTTCAATGCTACCCGGGGCCGAGGGGGAGCCCGCCAACCCAAATTCATTTTTGCTTGGCTTAGATAAGTAAGTTTGAGATATCGGCTCTGTGAGAGCTTTTCTTTGGATCCCGCATCCTGAAATAGCACCAGCTAGTATCATCAGTACAGCTGTGACTCGAATTGATGTATGAATATGTTTGAAGAAGTTCGCTGGCAGAGCGTACAGTCCTTTCGATGGAGATCTTGGGGTTAATCTTGATAGTGGATTTTACCATTTCTCACCCTTCTTTCTTTCATAATCTCAGGCATAGTCGCTGCATCACATCTTGCAAAGTCGCCATTCGGTCAAAGCCCTGTTTGGTTCTATGTGGATAAGACTGGTTTATACTGAATGTATATACCAAGCAGACTGCTGGAGCGAGGAAGTGATTCCATGGCAAACTCCATAGCACAGGCAACATACGAGATAAACGAACAATCTCTGAGTAATATGACGCTCGGATTGAAAGGCCTACCCGACGAACTATCAGGGTTTTCCTTACTGCGTGAAAGTAGTCTCAACAATAAAACTATGGCATCCCACGGTTTCCCAGGAAATACAGAAGAAAACTATGCAAAAGCGGGTCGAGTCACAGGTTATCTAAGAGAGTTTGCGTCACCATCAGCTATACCGCGCCAAGAAGACGGATCAGACATAGTCGCTGCAACAGTGGTTCACTTGTTTGAAGACGAAAATCGTGCCGCTTCTTGGATGACCGATGTATTTGTCAAACAGTTCAAAGACAACGTTGGCAGTGAAGTTGGTGAAAACCAAAGTATCGTTGCTGTCGAAGAGCTTGAGATAGACGACTTCTATGATAAGGCGATTGGCATACGCGCCGTCCAAGATGGAGAAGATGGAATATTGTCAACGACAGTTATTGATTTCCGAATTGGTAGACTGCTGGGAGTTTCCTTTGTTGTCACTGTTGGTGACCATGGCAGAACTGAATTGACTACCATGTTGGGCCTTGAACTAGAGAGGAACATAGTCAGGGAGCTTTTGGCGACAGGATAGATAAAGTTCTACAGCTTGGCATGAGGTCCGCACATTTCAATGCCAGTCGTGTCCCGCCGGTAGGGTTGTCTCTGCCTGTATACTTTCTAAACTAGAAACAATCACATTTGTAGTACCGTCCCAGCGTGATACTTCCCCATGCGCCAGCAGCAGCGGAGCTTTAAGAAGATGTTTAAAGCGATTGAATATTTGCGGCCAGACAATCAGTTGAACGTCTGACGTTTCATCTTCTACGGTCACAAATACAGTTCCATGCTGGCCTCTTGGGTGCTGTCTGGCTATTGCCCATCCAGCCACAGACACCCGTTCTTTATCGTTCATAGAATAAATATCTGACGTCCTAGATACACCATAAGGCAGACTGTTTCGGACAAACTGCATTATATGCCCCGCAGGGTATATACCCATGGAGCGATATTCGCCTAGCATTTCCTCATAGGGAGTGAAGCCCTCTAACTTCGGCACACTGTTATTCATTTCCATTGGTAACGGCCGCTGTCCTTTTAACGGATGGGGATAGATTCCGGCCTCCCACAGTGCAACCCTACGGTTACGGGATATAAAGTCGAATGCCCCCGCTAATATGAGGGTCTCAATAGCATCAAGCCCCATAGACACTCTACGGACAAAGTCACCCACCGACACGAACAAACCATGAGAAGAACGCTCCTCGATAATAGCTTGAGCAGATCGCTTGCCAAGATTCTTTACGAATTCCAGGCCAATCAGTAGAGAATTATCCAAAATTTCACATTGAGGCCCGCTGAGATTGACGCATGGGTTAAGAAATTTCACCCCGAATCGGCGAGCGTCCTGCTTTATTGCTTCCATGGGATAAAAGCCCATAGGCTGGTTATTCATGAGACCGACGAAGAACTCTAACGGATAGTACCTCTTCATCCAGGCAGCCTGGTATGCAGATACTGCAAATGCATGTGAGTGNGACTCAGGAAACATGTAATGTCCATTTATCTTAGAGAATATTTTTCGTGCGATGTGNTCATCCACACCTCGATCAATAGCACCTTCACGAAACCGCTCCCAATACGCAGTAATTACCTTCTCATTGTTATGTCGGGCAAATGCCCTTCGCATCTCGTCAGCATCCGCCTGGCTCATACCGGATACATCAGATATAAGCTGCACAACCTGCTCTTGCCAGACGATTACACCGTAACCACGCTCTAGAGCACGCTTCTCAAGGGGATGATCGTACTCCCACTTAACGCTGTGTCGGTATCGTTCTATGAATTTAGATACGCCACTTCCCTGAATACCTACACCAGGTCTTATTAAAGCAACTTGATAAGCCAGGTCCTGTAGATTGCGAGACATCAACCGCTGGCCCATTTTCAGTTGAGCGGGTGATTGGAGTAAAAAAACTCCGCGGGAATGTCCTTGATTTATCATGTCGTACACACTGGAATCCTNCGGATCAATACGACTCAGATCTACACACTNATCCGTGCGCTTCTCAACCANAGAAATGGCTTCGTCTAATTGGTCAAGAACTGGCAGAGACAATATATCTATCTTGGCAAATCCAGCGTAGGCCACACTTTCCTTATCCCAGTCAATTATATGGCGACCCTTAATAGCTCCCTCACGACATGGAACCATGTCTGGGATCGGGGAGGAACTCAGAATCATTCCTCCTACATGCTGCCCTAAACCCTTAGGGGCCCCTTCTAATTGGGGCGCTAGTTCAAGTAGATCTCGCCAGCCTGGAAGATCTACTCGATTGGCAAATTCGGGTAAAGACATCATCTCCTCACGTAGATNTGATGCNTCGTGTTGATGTATTTGCTTNGATAGCCTTCTTAAATCTTCATCNGGAATACCGAAANCCTTACCTAAATCCGCCACAACTCCCTTAGCTCGGTATGTAGTGATCATTCCAGTCAGAACGGCAAACTCTGCACCGAAGTGTTGATGTATACGAGCAATGAGTGAATCACGCAGAGAACGAGGAAAATCGAGATCGATATCCGGCANAACACGCAAATCATCAGGCAGGAATCTTTCTAACGTGAGATCGTACAAAAGAGGATCAACATGGGATATTCCGATTAGGTAACCAGTAAGCATCGCTACCGAAGATCCGCGCCCCCTTCCGGGAGGGCGCCACTCAAGGGGTTCCTCCTGGTTTACAGTACCCATCTCAACCATGATTTCACGTGCAAGTAGAGCTATCTCACGGTACAGCAGCATGAATCCCGCCANACCATGCTTTTCAATCAGGCAGAGTTCCTCTGTTAATCGTGCTTCAACTAAATCATCGATTGTCCCNTAGCGACGTTGCGCTGCTTCGTAACAGAGTCTNCGCAGATATGTCAGAGGAGTATATCCTTCCGGAACGTCAGGGGAAGGAAGNGTATAGCCCAAGTCAGAAGATAGGTCGAAAGTACATCGGTCAGCTATCTTTAGAGTATTTTCTANCGCCTCCTGACTGTGCCGAAAAAGGTATTTCATCTGTGCTTTGGACTTCAGGTGAAATTCGCTGTTGTATTTAAGNTAATGAACAACTCTATCAATAGTACTGTTATGACTTACTGCCACAAGAGCGTCCTGCAAGCGATGGCGCTCTGGAATATGGTAATGNACGTTGTTTGTCGCCACGACAGGAAGTCCAACATCTGATGCAACGGAAGTAAGTGTACGTATACGTTCAGTATCGCCATAGATCAAATTACGACTCAGTTCAACGAAAACGGAGTCCGCTCCAAACCAGTCGACATAGCATCGTAGTGTATCCCGAGCCTTCTCCACTTTTCCTTGTGACACGAGATTGGGCACCGTACCAGACCTGCATCCCGTGAGAAGGACAACACCTTCCGAATACTCAGATAAGTATTTCGGATCAAGCCGGGGGTCTTTGCGGTCCCACCTGTTAGCCAAAGTGAACAGACGAGATATATTTGAGTAACCCCGCCTATTCTCTGCCAGCATGACGACATGTGACCCATCTATTAGAGTGAGTTCTCCACCAGTGATTGGCTGTATCCCCAGGCTCTTCGCCTGACGCGCGAACTCGAGTGATCCACACATGTTGTGATCAGTGAGGCCCATGGCCGAATAACCCAGTTCAGCTGCCCGGCCGAGCAGTTCGTAAGTGTGAGATGCTCCTTCACCAAATGAGTAGAAACTGTGTGCATGAAGCTCTACATAGGAAGATGAAGTATAGCCACTATGAGACATATGCAAAGACATTAATAATCCTGTCGGTACCAACGATGTCCCGTGACAGCGGTTTCTCTATGTTTTTCAGTGATCAGTCCTCTCTCTCCCAAAGTATCTCTGAACACAGTTAGTGGACCAGAACCATCAAGCTTTAGAACGTAGTAAACTCGTCGGACAGGTCTGTGCATCCACCAGAGGTCCATCTTCCACATGTCTACAGCCCGGGCCCGGACAGGAACACTTCCCTTACCTGGAAGAGCCACAGATACTGGAATACCCTTCGACTCTCCTACCTTCACCTCCTCTGGCATATTGATGGAACGTACCGATTCAACAGACAATGGATCTACTGGAACTTGTACAAAACGCATCTCTGGAACGGGATGAATAGGATCTACCTCCACAACTCGATAGAGTGATTTCCTGCCTCCAGTTTTCGCCTGCAGATGTCGGTCTACCTTAGCAAGCCTGTTCAATCTATCCTGAATCTGCTCCCGCACATCTGTAAATGCACGAGCCTGTACACCATGTTCACCCATGAATCCAGAAACACTGAGAGCCACATCTTCAATAAGTCCAGGAAGCTCGATATCAGAAAGAACACTACGAATAGAAAAAGATGCTGCTGAAGCGCTAGCCGCAGCCTCCTTTATCACAATCTCCCGAGACCAGGGTGTAGAGCCTACAACTGTGCATTTCAGTAAAAACTTAAGTGCATATTTACCTTTCAGTCCTGGACGCGTGTATGCCCTTCGAAGAAGAGCATCAACTGCAGTGAATAACACTTCCCTCGAAGCAGAGGCAAACGGGAGTGTGACATACTCATCAACTACATCATTTTTCTTCAATTCAATTACACGATCTGGATCTATTCCACGTGCCAGTTCCCATGATTTTCGGCCCCCAGGACCAAACCTAGTCTGTAGATTACCCAAATCTTGTGCAGCAAGCTCACCCAGCGTATGAATGGCAAACCGATGCAATTCCATTATCATCTGCCACCCCACAGGCAGTACATCCACTGGGAATGAGGCTAGAAAATCCGCCGTTCCTGTGGGATTATCCGGAATCTTCGTCGCCCTCCCTGGATCGCTGGATAAAGCGGCTACATATGCAGGAAACTTACCCTTTGCAATACCAACACGAGGATGAAAAAGAGAAGGGGCGGTTTCCAGCATACGGGTAACCACCTTCGCCTCTCCACCATACATGTACTCCAACCCTGTCATATCCACAAACACCTTGCCTAAGCCCGCGCCTTGTACTGCGGGAGCTATCCTCCTTAAATCAGACATGATTCTGGCAAAGACTTTTCTGTACCTTTCTAGATCAGCTTGTAAAACTATAGAGTCGGGAGACTTAGACAACGCAGCTGAGAGAGGCATTCCACTAGGTATTCCACTAACTCCACTTGAAACATCGAAGACCACTGACTTAATAGATCTGCCAAGAGTTTTCGCAGAGCGAGCACCTGAATCTGGTCTATATAGAATAATGTTTCTACCCACAAGATCAGGGCGGCGGCGCATCTCATCTTTGATTCCCAGATGAGTTATAAGTAAGCAAGCTATCTTCATGTCTTTTATCAAGCCTTACTCGACCTGTGAAAATGAATCATTCTGTCATGATTTAGTCATTGTATTAGAACATAAGTTCTATTAGCAATGTCAAATGTAATTCCTCAATTGACCGGATAGGAGGGTAATGATATGTTCCACTCAGAGTAAGTAAACACATATAAGAAACCTGCGAAAACATAAATCCAATACTTGGAGAGGAGATCATGGGGGTCACAGTAGGAACCGGTGATTTTAAGTATGAAGCGGTGGAGTCATGGCCTGTTCTACCGGACGGAGCCAGCCTTATAGAAACCCCTGGAATAGCAGTAGACTCTCAGGATGAGATTTACGCATTCAGCCGCAATACTGACCATCCGATCATGGTTTTTGACAGGGATGGAAATTTTCAGCGAGGATTCGGTGCAGGTATATTCAGCAACCGCACCCATGGAATACTAATTGGCCCGGACGACACAGTCTATTGCGCGGATGATGGTATCCACACTATCACGAAGTTCACCCGGGAGGGTGATCTGCTTATGACGATTGGTACTCCGGGGCAGGCGACTGAGATATGGAAAGGCAAACCATTCAACCGACCAACACATGCGGCAGTTTCAAAGAAGAGTGGCGACATATTTATCACGGACGGATACGGTAATTTCCGTGTCCACAAATATTCGGCTGACGGAAACTACATAAAGTCGTGGGGTGAGCCAGGAATAGAACCAGGTCAGTTTCTACGCCCTCACAATATCGCAGTGGACGACGACGATAGGGTGATAGTAGCAGACCGCGAAGCCCATAGAGTGCAGGTGTTCGATACAGATGGAGGCATTTTGGATGTATGGAACAACATATTCATGCCTAACGGATTAACGATAGGACCGGACAACAACATCTACATTGGCGAACTTCCAGGTATGACCCAAGCAGAGCCGACTCCACCAAACCACGGCCATAACATAAGTATCATAAGTCCATCCGGAGAAAAGCTAGCTAGAATAGGCCATCCAGAAGAGGGGGAAGAGCCTGGCAAGTTTATCGCACCGCATGGNATAGGCGTGGATTCCCATGGGGATATTTATGTCGGAGAAGTCTCATACACGATTCGGGGCAGCCACATGGAACCGCCTCAGGAACTCCGTAGCCTCAGCAAGTTGCGTAAAATCAGCTAACCGACCGTTATTAATCTATAGGCCACGAGACAAAGAACTAGGCATAGGCCAGCTTTTAGGTATGAGTTGGATGTCCTGCTCACTTTTATACAGTTCCATTCCACCGGCCTGGTAGCTTGAGAGTGCATTAGGGTGGTCTAGACTGCAAGTATGCAACCAGGGCCGTAAAGCTCCCAAGTCGAAGGCACGCTCAAGACCGTCTGCCAGCATGTGCCCCCCAAGTCCTTTTCCTATGGCATTTGGCAAGAGCCCGAAGTATGAGAGTTCAATATCACCACCCTGCTGCTCTTCAAATTCGTAGTACCCCACCGGTTTTGAATCGCATTCCATCACCCACAGACTGACAGCCGAATCCTCAAATCGATCGCGCCACTGATCGAGGTTCCAGTAGTAGCGATCAACCCAATACCATTTCTTGCCCACTGTGCGATATAGCCACCTGGCAAAGTCAGGTTCAGGATTGTCAATTTTCACGGTAATCACNGACGGATCAACACTACGCTTCGGACGAATCTGATCACGAGACGTAGCTTGAAGATAATGGACCTTGACGGGATACCTTATGAATTCCATTTACAAACACTTTGTCAGAATTTGTTTGAACTATTTCTAATATATCTGTGTTGAGATTACAAAAACAACCTAACAATAGCACTTATCCGCATTGTCACATCACACTATAATCGACCCCACCCCTTAAACTGAAAATCCTCACTGCTACACACATGCGATAACCAATCTATTCCAGCACTATATCCCGGAAGTCAGTGCCCATGATCAGCAGGGCTTTCTGGGCGTCTAAGAGGGAGGAATGCAAGAATAATAGCTCCTACGAGCATTAAGAAAGTCACGTAGTAGAAAACGTAGTCCATAGAGTAATTTTCATAGAGAAATCCGGCTAATATTGGAGACGCAGCACTTAAAGCAAATCTTGCGAACGAAAGCGTCCCCAGGGTTGTAGTTGCAACACCTTCACCCACGACATCAAGAGCCGAAGCCGTGAGTATCGGCTGGTCGCTATAAAAGAAAGTCCCAAGTAGGGCGATCAAAACAATCAGGGATACACCCTCACCAAATTGAGACATCAAAAGAACAATACCAGCCAGGAACAGCATTCCGGGAACCAATATAAGTCTTCTTCCGTACTTATCTGACAAGTATCCCATCACCGGTGTAAACACTATTCCCACCGCAACCAACAATCCGAGGTGAACACTCCTCGCGAGTGCGGACAAACCCAGGTCATTACTTAAATAGGAAGGTAAAAATGTGATCAACGCAACGAAGGCCATTCCTCGAATCCCTCCCACCAGGGTTATGGCCCACAGGAGCGGATTTCTTAAAATTGCCCGCGTTTGCTCCAACCTTCCACGATTACTCTCCCGTAGATCATGATTTTCTTGGTTAACATCGTGGCCAATATTTTTAAAGGCCCAGTAGACAAGAAATGCCACGAATATAGGAATCCCCGCATAGATGGTTAAGATTTGGTTCCATAACAGGTAGCCGAGTAGGAGTCCGGTTATGACTGGGCTGACCGCATCACCTATGTTTCCTCCAATACCATGAAATGACAAGGCCGTGCCTCTCCGATGGGAGTAGTGATGCGAGAGAGATGCCATTGCCGGAAGATGCCACATAGAAGCTGACGCGGCTACAACTGCAACTCCCACAAGTAGCAGAGGAAAGAATGAGTCAGGAGCTAAACCAATTATGAACCATCCGACCCCAAATCCACCCATGCAGAGCGCGAGAATAAGCCCCCAATGCCTTCGGAATACATCCGCTAATATCCCGCCAGGTAAAGTCACCAAGCCAGAAACCATCTCCCGGGTAGTTGAGATTGATCCAACCCCAACCTTGGTCAGTGCAAATGCTGTTTCAATCTCGGGAAGAAGTACTATGAATGACTGCAGGAACCAATGAAATACGCCGTGTCCGCTTGTGAGACCAGCAATAATAAAGTTCCCTCTGCCCCTAATGCCATGATCGGTTCGTACACTATCCACCCGATCGTGATGGTGGTGATCTTCGTCATTATGGCCTTTTACCATGCTCCATCCTCAATTTTATTAATGCCGTTTGTATCTACCCTACTCTGTATTTATTCAGAAGGTCCATATTAAGTTCGAAACCTATTCCAGGTCTGTCAGGAACCGTAACGTATCCATCTTCATCTGGAATCATCTGGGGTTGAAACATCTCAGCCCTAAGCGGATCCACTGCCACGGGATAATATTCCAGGAATTCCCCGTGAGGAATCCCCGCAGCCAGCGGTAGTTGAAGTTCCTGGCACCCATGGGGCGCAATGGAAACACCACGTTCCAAGGCAAGGTCGGCTACATCTTTAGCCACATCGTAGCCAGGACAGATGGTGACATCAACATTCAGGACATCAGCACCTTTATGATCCAAAAGAGTCTCAAAGTGAGAGAGATGATACCCGTTTTCACCAGTAGCAATCTTGACCTCTGATGCTGACCGAAGAGTTCCGTGCTCTTTGTACCTGTGTATAGGCATCGGTTCTTCAAACCAGTAAACACCCAATTTCGCCAGCTCGTTGGTAAATTCGAGAGAAGTACTTAAGTCCAGGGCGCAATTCGCATCCACCATAAGTATTACGTTGTCACCAACCGCCTCCCTTGCCGCCTCAACTCTTTTCATATCACCGAATACACCTTGCCGGGGATCGCCAATCTTTATCTTCACCGCCCCCGCGTGCATCTCTTCAACGTTGAATCTTACTTCTTCCTGCAACTCCTCAAGCCCTTTCCCTTCCGCATAGTAGCCTCCAGCTATGTAGGTCCTAATACGACTCTGGGCTCCACCAAGAAGCTGATGCACTGACTTACCCAAAGCTTTCCCTTTTATATCCCAACAGGCAATGTTTATTGCTGCCAACACCTGAGTGTTAACTCCCGCGGGTCCAAGTATCTTGATATGCTTTTCACCAAGATCCTCGGCAATAGCACGGGTGTCATTCGGATCACGCCCGATCAGAAGTTCTCGGAAATAGTCAACGAAGGGTGGGAATATATTTAGAGGACGTTCCGCAGCCGTTCCTCCGTTCCACCCGCAGCCATCTACACCCTCATCTGTCTTTATCGTGACTTTATGAAGCCTTCCCGGCCCATAGAAATGGCCTCCATTCCAGATACCTGGCCTCTCCCATTCAAAAACTTCGCTTATAACTTCTGTAATTTTCATGCCCTGTTAATTCCTATCTTAATTGGTCAACTCACACTAAATATCGGACTTCAATGACGCAACCTTCCGCGCTCTGAGATATGATTCACCACCGAAAATTATTGCCCCCGCCACTATAAAGAAAAGTCCTGCGATCAAACCACTACCTGGATCTTCCCNTAAAATCAACCATGCAAGTACGAGCCCCGCCGGGGGTTGAATAAACGAAAAGAACGTGACCGTAGAAGGCAAGTATCTTTTTACAAGCCAGGCATTTGATAAGAATCCGAACCCCGCAATAATGACTCCTTGGTAAAACAATGCCCCCCAAAAACGCGTTTCCACAGTGTATGAAGGTGTCTCTACCAAATAACTCCCTATCAGGAAAAAGACCGTTCCCATCACTAACTGGGCGAGCATAATTTTTGCCTCAGACATGTTCTGGGCAAAGTTGGACATCAGTACTAGTCGAAGACCCAGCAAAGCGGCGGAAGCCAGACTCATCAAGTCGCCCGAAATAGAAACGCCTTCCGTGGAAACCCCCGTGAACCCTGAATCACCAAACACAATAGCAAGTATCCCTGAATACGAAAAAACTATTGCAAGCATTTTCCAGCGACTGAGACGGTCTGAAGGAACGATAAAATGGGCAATCACAGCAGCCCAGATCGGGAAAGTGGAATTAAGTGCAGTAGCATGCCCGGCCGTTGTTTTGTCTTGCCCAAAATTCATGAGTGCTATCTGTACTGTAAAAAGTAGAACGATGACACATAGAGGAACGGCTTCATTCCGGTAAATCCTAAAAGATTCCCGTCTATACATCATGTATCCAAGAGTAACTAGTCCGCCGAATACGAATCGCATCCAGCCGATCTGAAGTGGAGGGGAATAATCAAGTGCAACTTTTATGCTGACATTGTTGCCCCCCCAGATGAAGGAGAGGAAAATATTGAAAAGAGTCGGCAGAAGCCCTGCGGGACGNCTGATATCTTTTTCCTTAGATCGAGAATTAGCCTCTTCTGTTGAAGCTTGAGGCAACCGTAATACTCCGTTTCAGCACTGTCCCAATTAGGTTATTCGTCTCTGAAAACCATGGCGCCACAGCGTAGTAAACAATTCTACTCCACTACTCTACGGATAACTCGTGNACTGAAAGTATATTTTTCTCTTTCTGATATCCTTTGGTATATCGAGATGGCAAGAACTACAGACATCACCCTCACGATTGTGGATCAATCTCCCGTCAGGAGAGGNGGGACACCGCGCGACTCACTCCAAGAAACTGTNGAGCTCGCCAAGAAGGCGGAGAGTTTNGGCTATAAAAGGTACTGGGTAGCCGAGCATCACAATTCCAGCTCTTTTTCGGGAACAAGTCCGGAAATTCTGATTGGACAGATTGCTGCAAATACAAGTCGGATACGAGTAGGCAGCGCGGGAGTTATGCTCAGCCATTACTCTGCGCTCAAGGTTGCCGAGCAATTCAGCGTACTAGATTCATTTTATCCAGGCCGTATAGACCTGGGAGTCGGAAGAGCCCCCGGAAGTGATAGGCGAACTGCGGCAGCATTGACCTATCCCAGGCCGACAATGGATGTCCAAAGAGATTTCCCCCAGATGGTAAGAGACCTAACCGGATTCTTAGATAATGGAATCGATGAAGGCCATCCGTTGTCAGGAATATCTGCATACCCTGGGGGCAAAAAAGAATCCGCTCCCGAGGTCTGGCTTCTAGGTTCAAGTGATTACAGTGCTAGATTGGCTGCGGAAATGGGCCTTCCATTCAGCTTCGCTGACTTTTTCGGTAACACTTCTGAATATGGTCCGCAGGTCACAGACATATATAGAAACGGATTCAAGCCATCNTTATATCTTGATGAACCAATTGTAAACGTCGGACTTCAAGTTATTTGCGCTCCAACTGAAGAGGAAGCCAGGTTTGTCGGTTCTTCACGNAGCCTCAACAAGGTGATATCGAGATTAGGCCTGTCTACAATGGGACTGATCCCCCCGGAAGAAGCAATTAACTGGCCGCTAGATGAGCATGCTCGCGCTTATATGGAACATGAAACCAGAAGTTATATAGAAGGAGACCCCGATCAAGTTCGGGAAGGTGTCCTTGCAGCATCAGAACGTTATCAAACAGGGGATATAGGAATCGTTTCAAACTGTTACCACTTCAATCAACGTATACAATCGTACGCCCTGGTCGCGGAATACCTTATTGGCTCTAGTTCGGTAAAAGAGTCGGCAGCAATTTCTGATTAGAATNTATCAGGAAATAGACTTGACTCTATCCTGATCAGGANTCCGAGGCTTGGTAGCCATCAGGAAGCAGAAACCTCCGACGACGGCAAGCGCTCCAAGAACAGCAAATGCAACCGTATATGTTCCTGTAGAATCTCTCATGTATCCTGCGAACACCGGGCCAATTAACAATAAGACATTCATGGGAACCTGTGAAATTCCCATTATTTTCCCGTAGTGTTGTCTTCCAAAGTAGTCACCCCTGATAGAGGAAGAAATCGGATTCCTCCCGCCGAAACCGATACCAAACAATAAAGCGAATCCGTATGCAGTGACCAACGTTGGAGGTCCAAAAGTTAAATAGAAGACACCTGCGGCCTGGCACATAGTGAACATCATTAGCGCTACGTTCTTTGGGATTCTGTCCCCTACATAACCTCCAATCAACTGAAATACCATTGAGACTGCGGTATAGGCGGACACAACAAACGATGCGGTTTGGAGACTATAGTTCTGATCGGTCATCATCGGTGCTAGGTGAAGCATAAATGCCAACAGCACCATGGAAGTAAATCCATGTCCCAGGCTGATAAACCAGAATGCCCTGGATCTGAGCGCCTGAGAAACAGTAAAGTCTGGCCCTGTTTCTAAAGTTTCNCCTCTCTCGTCNGCCTCTCGNCTCCTTCGAACCAAATCCTCATGGGTATCACCATCCGGAAGAAGCCCATAATCCTCTGGGCGATTTCTAAGCAATCTAGTTAAAGGAAAGGCAACAGCGATTGTAATTCCCCCGAGAATCAGGGCTGTTAAACTCCAGCCCAACCTGTGTGGAATATCTGGATCTACTAGCCAGGCAAGAACAGGCACCAGAAACAATGATCCTAGCCGGGAAAAAGAATTCGATAGTCCCATAGCAAACGATCTACGCCTCACAAACCAGTTGTTTAGCATCGTGTTGAGGGCAAGCCAGCTCCCTAGACCCTGTCCGAGTGCGATTACCAAGTAGGCAGCATAAAAAACAAACAAGTGATTGATTCGACTGAACAGAACCCATCCAGCCCCCATGATAAGCATTCCAATCAGCACCATTCTGCGGGTGCCAAATTTGTCAATCAGATAGCCTTCAATAGGGCCGAGTATTCCCCCTTCTACTCTGGTGAAAGATAGGGCTAGCGAAAGTTGGGTCCGATTCCAGCCAAAGGCTCTCTCCATAGCGACGGCCCATATGCCCATCGCGTGGAATAGTGGTGTTGTGGCCACAAGCATCACCACACCATAGACTGGGACTAAGTACCAACCGTAATAGGCACTCTTCCACCTCTCCACAGAAAACAGGGAGGAGGAGTCTTGGTTTTCTGCGCTCAAGCAGTTACCTCATCTGGCGAACTACGACACCACGATGACGTCCGCAAGTTCTGGACCAATTGTTACTTTCAATTAAGTGTAAATATGGATTCGGCAATTCGACTCCAAGAAAGGATCATTCCGCAATTGCACCAAATTACAGGAATTTATATTCAGAAATATTAGTGCAACTTTAACAGCATATTTGCCAATTGGCCACTGAAGGATAAACTGTTTTACGATAAATATTTTCAAGGATGTAGATAAGCATTAACTTATATTCTGTATTGTAAAAACAACACCTCGCAGGAGAAATNAACTTGAGTGATAGACCAAACTTCGTATTAATACTGGCGGATGACATGGGATACTCGGACCTTGGTTGCTATGGCTCTGAGATTAATACTCCGAACATCGACTCTCTAGCAAACACAGGAGTTAGATTCTCGCAGATGTACAACTCGGCCCGCTGCTGTCCGTCCAGAGCCTCCCTTCTAACTGGGCTTAATCCTCACCAGGCAGGAATAGGACATATGGTCTCCACTTTCGGTCGGCCTAACGAGATCAAACATCCCTCTTACCAGGGCTATCTAAACGAAAATTGTGCAACTATCGCCGAAGTACTTAAAGGTTCAGGGTACACAACGCTAATGTCAGGCAAATGGCATGTAGGTGGCGGGTACGATCTTTTAGACGAGTCAAGTTGGTTTCCCGGCAGCGTAGGTCACCCCACGCCNGTACAGAGNGGTTTTGACAGGTTCTTCGGAATAGTTTCTGGAGCGGCTAATTACTTTCACCCCCGTACGTTGATGAGAAATGAGGAGCTAATTGAAATAGAAACACCAGACTTTTACTTAACTGACGCGATTAGTGATAACGCAGTGTCCATGATAGAAGATACANGTCAAGACAATAATCCTTTTTTCTTACATGTGGCCTATACAGCACCACATTGGCCCCTTCACGCCTTAGAAGAGGATATTGCAAGATACCAAGGAAAATACCAAGCAGGATGGGACGTNGTAAGAACGAACAGGCATGAAGAGCTCAAAGGCNTGGGAATACTCGACGAGAAGTGGNAAATATCGCCAAGAGACTCCGCATCCTGTCCATGGAAAGAAGCCAAGAATCATGATTGGGAAGATCTAAGGATGGCAGTTTACTCCGCCATGATTGANCGTATGGATCAAGGGGTAGGAAAAATATTGAGAAAACTGAAAGAACTGGNTATTGATGACAATACAGTGATTATGTTTCTTTCGGATAATGGAGGNTGCGCCGAATTCCTNGCNGAAGANAGTACTCGTCCGCTTCCGTCCCAATACGCTTCACCCACAAGAGATGGCCGAGCAATGAAAATCGGCAACCACGAGGATCTCATCCCCGGGCCTGATGACACTTTTATGAGTTACGACTTGCCATGGGCAAACACAAGCAATACGCCTTTTAGGTTATTTAAGCGATGGACTCACGAAGGCGGAATATCAACCCCTTTTGTCATACGCTGGCCAAGTAAGATAAAGCATTCTTCAATCGTACATGAGCCCACCCATATCATAGATATTTCTGCGACTATCTACGACGCTGCTTCCGCAATTTACCCCAAGGAAATATCTGGGAATGAAATAAAGCCACTTGAAGGTGAGAGTCTTTTAAAAGCTATAACCGACAGAAATTGGCAGAGGAATGCTCCAATATTCTGGGAGCATGAAGGTAGCCGTGCCATGCGAGACGGCCAGTGGAAAATAGTAAGTGAAGTTGGCAGAGGTTGGGAAATTTATAATATGGATGAGGATAGAACGGAGCTCACGAACCTTGTCGAAACTGAGAGTAGTAGGTTGACCGCCATGGAATCATCTTACGAAGATTGGGCCCGGAGGTGTGAAGTAGAAGCGTGGCCTGTCCCTCCCCTTACATGGAACCCTAAGATGAGAGCCCCTCACGCCCACAGATCCGCGTAACAATTTTATTCCTGGCGTCTTATAGAAGAGGCAGAGACCAAATATGCAACTGAAATAGCCAATGCCAAGATCCCCATCAGCGCTAAAGCCCACCTAGGAGAAGTCACGTCGGCAAACCACCCCACGAATAAGCTAAAGAAAACGACCATCCCCATCACAATTCTATAAACGCTCATTACTCTAACTCTATATCCATCGTCCACCAGAGTTTGGGTCATGACGCCATTGGTNGTTCTGTAGGCAGTCTGGCTCGCCCCAAATAGTGCTAACACTANGAAAGCAGNAGGTAGCCAAATCGACTGGCTCAACAGNAGGGTTAACACCGCGCTTGCCAGAGCAGNTAGGAGACAGGTCATTCCCCGGAGCCTGGGAAACCCAAATGCAGATATAAGAAACACCATCAGGAATCCTCCAGCCCCATTTACAGCCATCATGTAACCCCCGTAATCAACACCCTTACCCAACACATTAACAGTAAACATAGGAAGCAGAAAAAGGACTGGATGACAGATGATGTTCGGCCCTGAAGATAGAATCATCAATAGCGACAGTACTCTCTGCTTTTTCCATAGATAACGGAATCCATCGGCGATGTCTGAGAATACTCCTATTACACCTGATACCTTTGATGCCGTTCTGATTCCGAGATAATAGGGTGTTTTCATCGGNAATAGGCATAGAATGACCCCCATATATAANCCGGCCTCTATCGCAAAATTCCAAAANAATCCAAATGTAGCAACGATCAGACCNCCTATAAACGGGCCAATCATTCTTGTCCCAGGGATGGTAATGACACTGG
The DNA here is from genome assembly GCA_002708065.1 of Chloroflexota bacterium. Taxonomy (GTDB): domain Bacteria; phylum Chloroflexota; class Dehalococcoidia; order Lucifugimonadales; family UBA826; genus UBA11795. Next base: position 8,027 of record PAOO01000015.1, on the reverse strand, counting down.
TGGCATATGCGTTGCTTATAGCCTGAGGAGGGACCGAATTGGCAATTAAAGCTTGCCTCACTGGCATTTTGATTGATTCACATGATCCAGCGATTAAAGCATAGGCATAGGCATGCCAGACCTCAACATAGTCCACCCTAACAAGCAAGGCGAAGATAAGGGCGGTCATCGCCATGAATCCTTCCAGCCCCATCAGGAGGTTCTTTCTATTTAGTCGATCACCTAATACACCACCCCANGGCCCTACNATGATTCCGGGAAGCGCNACTGCACCTCCTANACCAACAACNAGNAAGGCGGANTTTTCNCCACCTTCTGCCAGGTGNCGNACNAGCCANCCNAANGTAAGTAATTGCAACCANTGAGCNGTATTACCANANAANTTTGCCGTCCANANATANCGANAATCNCGGTACGCGCGCCANGAATCTAAGGTCTGTATCCTTGGCATATTAGTGGGGCAGGCTACCAGATATCGCCTTGTAAGAATATATGGAGTTTGGACCCGGGCAATGCCGGAGAAGGCCTATTCAACGGTAGCGGTGTGCTCTTTATTTAATAGGTCCCAGTCAATTTCGTATCCAAGGCCAGGTTTAGTAGGAGCATGAACAAAACCGCCATCGAGCTGTATATCCTCCACGAGACCATACATGTTTGCACCTGTACACGGGAAAAACTCGAAGAATTCGCAGTTAGGAACCGCCATAGTAATATGAAGGTTCGCGACATTATTCAATGAGTTCCCACCGTGGTGAATTTCACATTTCATATTGAATCCTTCGGCCAAATGGCAAAGCCGAATCATGGGAGTTATCCCCCCGGTGACCGCTACATCTCCTCGAAGTATGTCAGTCGCATACTGGGTTATCCATTGTGTCATACCATAGTAACGACCAGGCGCATATTCAGTGGACATTATGGGAATATCGAGTTTCTGATGTAACTTTACGTAGTTGTACAAATCTTCCTCGACCAGAGGATCTTCATACCAGTAAAAGTTCAGATCCTCTATGGCCCTGCCTACCCTCATTGCATCTTCGTATTGATATGCCCACATTGAATCAAGCATCAACTTCATATCCGCACCCACAGCGTCACGCACGGCTTTAGAAATCTCAATATCGTATTTTGGGTCACCGTGGGGATGGATCTTATGCGCGGTCCAGCCCATATCTTTGAATCGAATCGCTTCTTCTGCGTATTCCTCTTTGGTCTCATGGTATGCCGTGCTTGAATAAACAGGAACGATCTCTTTACAGGTCCCGAGAAGCCTATGTATGGGTTGATCTGCAATCTTTCCATTAATGTCCCACAAACAAATATCTATAGCACCGATTACATATGTCGAAACAGACCGGTTCATCTTCCAAAGATCCCACCATATAGCCCCAATATCTTGAGGGTTTCTTCCCATAACTATAGGCTTGATGAACTCTATGAGACCCGGAGCGAAGTGATCCGCACCTACTCGGGATGATCCTAAAAAAGCATTACCTGAAATACCCTCGTCTGTTTCCACAGTCACGACACCAAGTTGGCGAGTCTTTCCGAAACTTGTGCCGACTCCTGTTCTCCATGGTTCTGAATCCCAATTAAACATATCAACTTTAACGTTAGTGATCTTCATAATAGGTTCCTTTCATTACTAACTGCATTAACTACGGTTCCAGAAACTAGGAGTTGCCATAGTTGAAATAGAATATACATAGATGATCTCATCCGTTCAATAAATAGGACTTCATTAGGAATTTACCAAATAGGAGACGTCAACGGCATGAAACCAGAATTTATTCCTCTTAACGGTTACAGACTATTTGACACAGATACCATGATGGAAAGGGCAAAAGCTTTCTACAACCTTGCCAAGTTAAGACGGACTGTAAGAGATTATTCTGAGAAACCCGTATGTAGAAATGTAATCGATGACTGTATACGGGCAGCTGGCACCGCCCCAAGTGGCGCCAACATGCAGCCCTGGCACTTCGCGGTGGCGGAGCGAGGAGAAATACGCAGACAGCTTCGAGAAGCAGCTGAGAGAGAAGAACAAGAGTTTTATGAATCAAAGGCTCCACAGGAGTGGTTAGACGCACTTGCCCCTCTAGGAACTGACTCAAACAAACCGTTCCTAGAAACGGCTCCTTATCTAATTGGGATTTTCGTCCAGAACTTTGGGATACTACCTGATGGCAGACGGGTTAAGCACTACTATGCTACAGAATCAGTTGGAATCGCCACGGGTATTTTGATTTCGGCGTTGCATCATGCTGGACTAGCCACTTTGACCCATACCCCCAGCCCTATGGGGTTTCTGAATCAAATTTTTCAGCGACCCAAAAATGAACGCCCTTTTTTGCTTCTTGTGACGGGACAACCAGATGAGAACGCTCTCGTACCAAAAATTGAAAGGCAGCCACTTGAGAATATCTGTTCCACAGTTCGGTAAAAACCAACCGTTCCCTATTCGCAAACCCCGGGAAGTATCTTCCAGAACCCTGTGGCATCTTCGAATGCCTTAGCTAACTTAAGCACGCCAAGATCATCTCTGTACCTACCTACTATCTGAAGTCCCACCGGCAAGCCTTCCTCGGTAAATCCACAAGGCACAGACACCGCCGGATGTCCNGTAGCTGTGATGTAGTAACACGATTTCATCCATGCAATGAAGTTTTCCATTTCCACCCCGTTAACCTCCGTTACCCACCTCTGGTTCACATCAAAAGGAGGTCTCTGGCTCACCGGACATAGCAAGAATTCATGCTCTTCCATAAAATCATGCATTCGTTGAAACAACTCCATACGTTTCATTTCAGCCCAGCCCACCTCGGGTCCCGTTAATTTCACGCCTTGTTCAATATCCCAGATCATAGTGTCCTTTAGCTTATCCCTGCTCTCCCTCAAGTGCTCACCCTGGTTGATTTCCCGTCCCCATCCTCTCCATATAAGAAATATTTCATTGGCATCGGTGAAATCTGGTTCTGATTCAAAGACATTACATCCGATTTCATCAAAGACATGCCTCTGCGATTCCAAAACGGATGTAATTCGTGGATCGACAGGTAAGCCNCCTAGATCTTTACTCCAAGCAATGTTTACCCCTTTGAAGTCCCGATGTAAGGGTTCTAAGAATGTCTCCCCTGGTTCGGTAATCGAAATAGGAACTCTGGGATCAGGCCCAGCCATAGCAGAGAGTAAGAGGGCACAATCTTCAATATTTCTAGCCATCGGACCTTGAACAGAAATTGGGCTCCACCCAATCTTTGAAGGAAACATTGGGACCCTGCCGGGCGAAGGTCGAAACCCTACGACATTACAGAAGTTCGCCGGATTCCTTAGAGATCCCCCGGTGTCGCTACCATCAGCCAAAGGCAGCATCCTCGAAGCCAAAGATACTGCTGCTCCTCCACTACTACCCCCACATGTGCGGGAGGTATCATAAGGGTTTAGCGTTTCGCCAAAAACCTCGTTGAATGTCTGGGAACCGGCACCGAACTCAGGTGTGTTTGTCTTCCCGATCGTGATAGCACCTGCATTCTGCAAACGTTCCACAATCAAAGCATTGAAATTGGGAACGTTATCTGCATAAAGAGGCGAACCGTAAGTTGTACGTATTCCCTTGGTGGGGACAAGATCCTTGTGAGCAATAGGCAGCCCGTGTAACACTCCAACATTGTCGCCTTTCGCTAATCTTGCATCTGCATCGTCAGCGCCTTTGAGCGCCCGTTCAACTTCTAGAGTAACTATGGCATTGACTTTAGGGTTGACTCTCTCAATCTGATCAAGGTGAGCCTCCATGACTTCTCTGGCAGAAACCTGCTTGTTTCGCATAGCAGCGGTCATGTCAAAAGCACTCATATTTACAATGCTGGTAACTTTTTCTCTCTCAGACAACGCCTACTCCACGGCTCCAGTAAGAGCCTTTTCTTCAAATTCTTGTTCNGCTTTTTGCCAGTCTGGAATCAGGAGCCCAACTGGATTTTCCAATAGACCTATGCTCACAGCACCACCTATACTCGCGATAATAGACACCATTAGTGCCCAGTCATATGATCCGAACAGATCAAATATNGGACCACCGACCCAACCTCCCAACGCCATACCAATCCCAGCTCCCAACATCTGAAATCCATGAGCTCCTCCCATCGGGGCATACCCGAAATATTTTCTGTTGAGAATCGGAAATCCCCCGGTTTCCCCACCATAGCCAACACCGAAGGTAATAGCAAAAATATAGAAGACTCCCGGTATTTCCGGAGCGAACAGAAGNAGAACAGGTGCACCCTGAAGTATGTAAAACCCGGTCATGATTCTACGTACGCCGAATCGTTCACAAAGAATCGGGGTAGTCAATCTCGTGACGATACTCACGACTGACATTACGGTAATAATAAGAGAGGCACCCACTAACGTGAGTCCCCCTTGTGTAGCCATAGGAATAATCCATATGAGAATAACTGCATGTCCGACGCAACCCAGAAAGTGGATAGAACTCATATTCCAGTAGGCAGCGGTTTTCCTCATATGACCTTTGAATTCCTCTAGGAGTTCCANNGGGGGCAGGCGATCGCTCAGGGGCGGATCATCAGCTTCAGTGCCGTAGGCAAGCACCGAAATATCACCGGGTCTGTTACGGAATATAGCAATCATGATCAGCATCAAGACAAACGAAGNCATTCCCAAAACGAGAAAAGATGCTTTCCACCCTATTACCTCCAACATATACGCTATTAGAGGTGTAGCTAAAGCAGGACCTAGTCCCCAAGATGCCATGACTAAACCCATAGCAAGCCCAAGGTGTCTTCTAAACCAAATCATCACAGCAGGAATTAGGGGTACCAGAAAAATCGCTTGGGCAACTCCAAGAACCAGCCCATATGTGATCCAGAAGTGCCAAAGTTCCGTTATGAATGCTGTCAAAATCATTCCCACCAGAAACAGAGAAGTGCCGAATATCATGGCCCTCTTGGCCCCGAAACGATCCCCGATATTACCAGCCCATGGAGAGACCAGGGCTGAGACAATGCTACATAGAGCATANGTAAATCCAATACCGCCCTGACTCCACTGGAATTGTTGCTCCAAGGGATCAATGAACACACCGAATGCCATTCGAATGGAAGTGCCTACTATCTGCATTCCAGCGATTATTACCACTATTACCCAAGCGTAATGCCAGTAGAAAATACTATTTTTATTTCCTGCGGAAATGGTTTTCTCTTTAATCAAGAAGAGACCTTTGGGCTTAAAATCCCGATTTCATCGAGAACTTAGTGAAGAGGACAGGCCCATATTGCTGCCNGTTCCCATTTATATGAATCGCCGGATAACGANCCCAATTCCGACGTTCTCGTTTCAACTCTTGACGAAGCAGCTGCGGCAGCTAAATATACTGTCAATACTGCGCTTACAAGACACACGAGTNCAAACTGAAATGGAATTCCAAAAACACGTTTTACTCCGATTCTGCTCAACCTTCCAACACAAAACTGCGGCAATTATAGTCAGGAAGCNTCAAAATGTCCCCAGATTATTTCATGCATTATGGATATTTTGCACGGATTCTTAGGAACNTTTCTGGCCGAAGACTTCTAAAACATGAAAGCGTGGCCAGCATTTGATACCCTAGCGCCATTCTATCTAGGATATTCCCTTTAAGAAACCTAAATTGGAGGAAGACAAAAATGAGAACTAATTCCATCAGACAGAAGTTGAACGGAGATGAACCAACGCTTGGTACTCATATTCACAGNGTTTGGCCCTCCGAAATAGAGGCTCTCGGACATACGGGTATCTATGACTATGTAGAGTTTGTCGCAGAATACGGGCCTTCGGATCTTCACGATCTGGACAATATGTGCAGGGCGGCCGAGCTACATGGGCTCGGAAGTATGTGTAAAATCGACCAAAGTTTAATGCCATTTCTGGCCCAACGAAGCATCGGGGCAGGATTCGAAAGTATTCTATTCACGGATGTCAGAAGCATAGAAGAAGTAAGGGACTGCATTAAATCCGCCAGAGCAGATCATCCAGACCAAGGGGGACTGTACGGGGTCGCTACACGCAGAAACTCATACATGGGCTACGGAGGTTCACAAGACTATGTTGACAGCCTGGCCGACGTTGTACTGGCTTTTATGATTGAGAAAAAAGGGGCTGTAGACAATCTGGAGGAGATTCTTTCTGAACCAGGAGTGGAAATGGTCCAGTGGGGTGGAGCAGATTTTTCGATGAATATTGGAAAACCCAGACAGATGAGTGACCCAGAAGTATCGGCAGCGAAAAAGAGGACTTTTGAAGTATCACTAAAGATGGGCGTGCCTCCACGTGCAGAAATAGGTTCGGCAGACGAAATGAAAGAATACCTGGATATGGGAGTGAAACACTTCTCCTTAGGAACAGACATATCGATTCTCTATTCGTTCTGGAAGGATGAGGGCGAAAGAGTATTACGGGCAATGGAAGGCGAATAAGAGAGCCAGAATTATCACACTCTAAAGTGGACAAATATGGATCTAGAACTTAAGGGCAAAAAAGCGATAGTAACAGGGGGTAGCCGAGGAATCGGAAAATCCGTTGCACTTTCGCTGGCTTCAGAGGGTGTGGATATTGGCATATGCTCTCGTTTCACGGAAAGCCTATCAGCCACCGCTTCTGAAATAGAAAGACATACAGGCCAGAACGTTTTTTTTTCGGCCGCCGACACGACAAACACAGAATCCGTGGAATCTTTTATAAGTTCAGCAGCGACTAAACTTGGTGGGATCGACATCCTGGTCAACAATGCGGCGGCCCCAGGGGGATTAGTGATGGGTCCCCTAGAAAGTGCTAGCCCAGACGAATTGCTATCGGATATCGATACTAAGGTAGTGGGATATTTGCGAGCCGCCAAAGCCGTTGCTCCTTACATGAAACAACAAGGCTGGGGAAGAATAATAAACATTGGGGGCCTTGCAGCACGAAGCGCAGGAGCATTTAGTGGGATGCGCAATCTGGCTCTCACTCATTTTACAAAAACCCTTTCCAACGAACTCGGCCCCCACGGAATTACAGTAAATATAATCCATCCTGGAGCTACAAGGACGGAAAGAACTGGCCCAATGCAGAAATCACAGGCCAGAGAGCAAGANCTAACTATAGAGGAAGTAGAAAGGAAGGCAGCAGCCGGAATTGANATTCGACGTCTCGTCGAATCGGAGGAGATCGCCTATTTAGCGACGTTTTTAGCGTCCCCAAAAGCTTCAGCTATCACAGGCGAGGCAATTGCAGCGGGGGGCGGGGTAGGTTCAGCAGTTTTCCAGTAATACGTTCAAGGAGAAGGACAGGACTATGTACACAACAGAACAATACGAAGGAATGATCGCAGAAACCATCACTATCAAGGGCCATAACGGAGACGAGATACANACATACTATGCNCGNCCNCAAGGGNCTGGNCCCTTCCCAGCGGTAGTAGTGATACACCATCTGCCCGGTTGGGATGAAATCTACCGGGATTTCACAAGAAAACTTGCTCACCACGGATATCTTGCAATCTCACCCGACCTCTACTGCCGTGACGCGCACGGTGCCCCAGAAGATGTAGCAGCGGCTGTCAGGGCTGAAGGTGGAGCCCCCGACGACCGCGTCATGGGCGACGTGAAAGCCGCGGCCGATTATGTACTGTCGTTGCCTTCATCAAACGGGAAAGTAGCTGTGTGGGGCACTTGCTCAGGAGGCCGACACGCATTCCTTGCGGGATGTAAGCTGGACGTATTCGACGCAGTGATTGAGTGCTGGGGAGGAAATGTGATTATGGGGACCGACCAGCTTACAGAGAAGCAACCAGTATCACCGAACGAATACACGTCGGAATTGAATGCTCCTTTGCTTGGACTCTTTGGAGATTTAGATCAAAGCCCAACAGCGGAACAGGTGAACCAGCATGAGGCAGAGCTCAAGGCGGCTGGAAAGGACTATGAATTTCATCGCTACCCGGAAGCGGGGCACGGTTTCTTTTACTACCATGCTCCTATATATCATCAGGGTTCAGC
>PAOO01000014.1 GCA_002708065.1 Chloroflexota bacterium | reverse complement strand
CCTAATCATGGATCGGTTTCCCGTTTGATCGAGCTTTAACAATTGTCACACGCTTCTCTTACAAGTGCTGGCCCAGGTGATTGCAGATAAGTAAGACGAAGAAAGAAAGAAGACTTGTGGGCAGGTAACAGTCCTTTACCAAGTTACGAACAGGCGCTTNTNGTNCATACCTCCCTCGCACACCGTAATCATCCCGCCAGCACCACACATCCGTCCACGGTTCACCATCACTACCCGGGCCGATGACATCTCAGGATATGACGGTCCCATCATGAGTTTTTATAGATCATTTTTGAAATTTACCNCCAGTTCCTCNTTTATTTGTCAGGAGTAATCTTGAGACGGGATNTTTACCTTATTNTCACCTACTAAAGCCATATCGCATCCCTTCTCAGATTAGACAAGCCTAATTCTTGTAGCGAATGAGTACAGTGTGGCTGAGCGTGCACACAATGTGATATAACGATTTCAGCTAGCATGNACCGTTCCTAGTCTTGANGACGATTTTGGCGAAAAAGATTAGAGGTCTAGGCAGAGCGATTTAATCGATNCTGTCGGAATTNGACCGAGAAAAGGGACAACATNCTTAAAATAGACACTNTCAAAGGAACTATTGATATGTCAGAAATTGCNGCCGGTCAGGCGGTAATAGAATTGCTTAGGGCAGAAGGTGTGGAGTATGTGTTTGGGGTCACGGGGCTGACGACGAACAGCATGGTGACACAGATGTACGGAAGAGAGGATATTAAATTCATCGATACAAGGCATGAAGAAGGTGCCATCCTGATGGCATATGGATATTCTAAATCCACAGGAAGACCCTCCGTTTGTATGACTACCTCTGGACCGGGCACGATAAATCTCGCTGGGGGCATGTCTCTTGCCTTAAAAGGCAGGGCTCCGGTTATCGCTATTGCTGGTGATACAGCAATGGAGTACATCGGGAGGGACGGCTCGCAAGCTTTTGACCTGGTGAATATATTTAAGCCATTAACAAAAATGGCCGTTCAAGCAAATAGAACTCATAGAATACCTGATTTAATTCGGGAAGCATTCAGAGTGGCAATGTGGGGCAAGCAGGGACCGGTGCTTCTTGATATTCCAAGAGACTTGTTAGATAACGAAACTCTTTCCGATGAAATGTTAAGCCCTGACCAGTACCGGGCCGTAGATCCAAAGACTTCAGGTGACATCCAAGCTGTCAACCAGGCTGCGCAATTGCTGTTGTCAGCCGAAAGACCGCTACTGCTTGCCGGGGGAGGGGTCGTNGATGGAGAAGCATCTGNTGAAGCGGTCCATTTAGCCGAGATTTTAGATATGGCGATGGTGCCCTCGTACGGTCATCACGATGCCATTCCTAACAGTCATCCTAATTATATTGGTCCTCCTGGCGGCCGTGGTTCAGGAGAGGCCCATGAGGNAATGAACAAGGCGGATCTGATACTGGCGTTGGGAACCAAGATCAATCAAGCTTCCAGTTCATGGGATTATAGTGTTATAAGTCAAGACACAANGATTATTCAGATAGATATTGATCCTGTAGAAGTTGGTCGAAATTATCCCGTGACTGTCGGNGTTGTCGGAGATGCTAAGAGGGTTGCTGAACAGCTGATCCAGGCAGTGTGTGACATCTCCCCTAAGGGTAAGAGTAATCCTGTTTGGAAATCAGAATTTCAATCCATAGCACGTAGGAGAATTGAACGGCTGCAATCAGAAAGAGCTTTAACGGCTGACCCGATGATGCCGCAACAGGTCTATCCTGAGTTAACTAAAGCGTTGCCCAAAGGGTCGATGGTTACGATTGATGCCGGTGTTGCGCCCGGCCTTTCATACGACAGGATTTTTTTTGAGGAGCCGCGAACCATGTTTAACTATGCGGGACAAGGTGCGTTAGGCATGGGATTTAGTGTGGGACTGGGAACTAAACTTGGCAGGCCGGATAGAGCGGCGATAAGCCTTCATGGTGACGGAGGATTTCTTTATACCTGCGGAGAATTGAATACAGCCGTAAGACACAACATCCCCTCAGTAAGTATTGTTTTAAACAACAATTGCATGGGAGCAGAAAAATCCCANCAAAAAACCTTGCACAACGAAAAATATGTAGGGGTGGATCTTGAAAACCCGAGATTCGACAAGCTAGCAGAGGTTTTTGGTGCAAAAGGTTACTATGTGGAACATCCGTCACAAATATCAGATGTGGTCAATGAGGCGGTTCAAAATAACCTCCCGACTGTGATTGAGATACCGGTCCAGGAATATTTTCCACCATCAGCACCTACACCCAGTTAGTACATTTTTGGACAGGAGGATAGAGCCCCGCTTGTCTAATTAGTACCGGATGCCCNGTTCAACAAAAGAGGAGGATACATGTCTACAGTCACTTTACAAGAGGCAGAAAACATAATTGAAGGGGCCAAGGCCAAGATACAGGAACTTGGTGTCAAGATGAGTGTATCAGTCACTGACGCCAGGGGTGATTTAATAGCGATGATCCGAACCGATGGAGCCTCGTGGAGAACACCTTTTATATCTNGAGGTAAAGCCGTATCGTCAGCTTGTTTTGGTGTTCCATCGGGAGAACTTGAAGATAGATCCAGATGGCCCGTATTTCAAGCTTTTACTGTTCTTCAGGACGGGCACTTCATCATGCACCAAGGTGCACTGCCAATTTACAAGGACGGAGAAATAGCTGGAGCAGTAGGAGCGAGTGGNGGCACATCAGAAGAAGACGAGGACGTTTCGAGAGCAGGCCTTCAAAATGCGGGCCTGCAGTCATGCTAGGCAATTCGCAACCGTTCGCATAAAGCAGGATACCCATCCACGGTTGGCTATCTATAGCTAAACTTTCATTTTTCTATTGGTGTGCTTCCTACCTATTTCTGCCGTTTCCTGNCTTTGGCCTGCTATAACCCTAGCCCCGGAATCAATGACTTCAGTAACATTCTCCGGGGTTCCTGACTCCAAAAATTTGACTCCATTTTTGACACATGAATTCCTAACTCTTGTTGAAGCATCTTTTATTCTCTGATCGGGCGGTGAACCAGGAACTCTCCTGATTTTCATAGACATAGACATATCCCCAGGTCCCATTTCAGCATATCCGATACCGGGAACACTTAGAATTTGTTCGCAATTGTTTAATCCTTCCAGAGTTTCTATTTTTAGACCCAGTAAAAGTTCTCCATTTGGATTTAAAGGCCAAGGATCAGCCTTTGCCCTATAGTCATTGTCGTCTTTAAGTCCCCATTTTTGTTTCGCTTTGAATTCTGATCCTACCCCTCTTGTTCCATCCTTAAGACCTAAACCAACACCCATATCGTTAAGTTTATATCTGCAGGATTCAATAAAAGCAGATACGGCTTCTGCAGATGACGCCTCACATAATAATATTCCATGAACTCCTCTGGCTAAGATTTGCCTGATTTGCCAAGAGTTATATCTAATTATTTCTGCATTTTCTCCCTGAACAGGAAGTTCGACGATGACAGTCGGCGTAATATGACCAGATGGTGTAGGCCCACCATCAACTAACCCATCCATGTAAGCTTCTAATCCACTCATGTCAAAAGGACCATGTTCCATGCCTATGTTTATATAGTCAGCCCATATTGATGAATCTTTTTTCCCTTGCTCGTAAGTCAGAAAATCTCTTGAGAAGGAATGTAATCCCGTATAGTAAATAGGCTGATCATTTTCTAATAACTCAATGGCTCTGTTGATTCTCTTTGCCATATGTAACTCCCCAGTAATAATTTCTCTTTCTTGTGTTTCCTGATAATACCAATAAGTCTATTTTCCCTTGAGGTTACGTCCCAATCTCCAATAATTNCCCAGATACTTCGAATGCTCGATATATTTANTCGTNTAGATAAACCTNAACCGGAAGCTATCACTTTCCAGAAATANTCCCNCACCCACNTACCGATGTAAAGGTNCCGNCCCNTTCCAACCGCTTCAAGTTCTGCCGACATTTTTTCAAAAGCCTTGNTCTTNCTATTGGTTTACAATCGTAACTATAGAGGAATAAAGATTATGAGCTTAGACGTTAATACCGAGTACACGATATATTTTGCGGGAGCGTTATTTGACCACAAGGAGCTTATTGGTAANGCGATTTTGGCTTCCTATATCAATGAAATTTCGGANGGAAAGTATCGATGCATNCTCCCCCAGGACCTTGAACAGTCTACAAATAGGGCGGTCGACATAAGAAACCAAGATTTAAGTTATGTGCTGGCATGCGACCTTGCAATCTTTAATTTTGATGGTGCTGAATTAGACTCAGGCACCGTTGTGGAATTCTTGTACGCTAAAACCTTAGACATACCATCCGTAATCATAAGGTCTGATTTTCGAGGGAGCGGTGATCAAAGTCGTGAGGGAGACAAATGGAATTTAATGGCATCTTTTTACCCCCGAACTAGGAAGCTGGAGTTTAATGCAATGGAGTGGTACCAAAGAGAGATAACTAATTTGTCTGATGACCGGGATATCTTTGAAACCGCTGATCACCTATATAGAAAGATCGCCAATTCGGTTAAGACTGAATTGGATGCCGTGATACAGGATCCCCCTCTGCTGTCTACCGGGCAGGGGCAAGCATTTAACATCTACCAATGGGCCTCGTTGTTTCCGGGAAGCGGGCTAAAGGAAATCAGANCCGATATAGTCGACATAATCACATCCAAGAAAGCCAAAGGATTAATAGGTTAGTCGGACTCACTTCATACCAAGATAAAGATGCCGTCTTGATCCAACTGGTCGCTCAGCCGCTCACCATAACCACCCCCGTATGACACCGCACCCCCGTGCGTGGTTCNCCAGCACGGCCTGGGTTGTTGNCACCCCTATCTAGGCGCGGAATGCTAATATTTCCTCGTCGGACGGCGTTGGTTAANGTTTGGGACCTTCAACCTAAGGCGGTTTTCTTANNTCAAAGAAATTTACAATATGTAAATCTGGGAATTATATGCAGCAATCGATTCGAAACTTTTGCAATAATATCGGCCCATCAGTTACTGATGACGNAAGGAGTGTGCCATGACCACGCTNGTAACAGGGGGAACCGGCTTCGTAGCTAGCAACATCGTGCGAATGTTGGCTAAACAAGGAGAACAGGTCGTTGCTTTTGACATTGCCCCACCCAGCGATCTGCTCCTAACGTACATCAAACCTTGGGCTAACAGGGTCNCCTTTATACAGGGGGATATACTCAACCGAATCGACCTGGAAATGACCCGCGAACACGGAATTACGAANATCGTACATGCNGCGGTTTTTACCGGCATCCTCCCCCATATAGAGGCAGGTAGAAGCAAAGATATCGTGGACATCAATATGATGGGCACAACCAATGTATTNGAGTTGGCAANCCTATTGNCAGTCAAGCGATTCATCTATGTNAGCTCTGGATCAGTNTACGGAGATGACCACCCTGATCCAGTGGTGACTGAGGCAAGCATNCCGCGTCCGCACAGTCTCTATGCGGTGACTAAATATGCAAGCGAATTGGTTACGCGACGCTACGGAGAGTTGCACAACTTTCCCACCGTGAGCGTGCGTTTAGGAAGTCCCTTTGGTCCTATGGAACAGGTTACCGGNCATCGGGCAAATCAATCCCTGCTCAAGGAGTGGACAGGGAACATTGTTCGAGGATTGCCAGTCAAAGTTGGAGACCAGTCTGTGGAACGATCGTTCACATACGTGCTCGATATCGCCGGTGGTATCTGTGCAGTGGTGAANGCCCCGTCCCTTTCTTACGATCTGTACAACGTCTCTACCGGTGATAAGNCCTCNCTAATGCAAATAATCGAAGTTCTCCGTGAACTCCACCCAGATTTGCAAGTGCTCGATAGAGTTGANGTTGGNCCCCCTCCACACGGCGGCAANTTCATGAAGTCCGAACGCTTNATAACGGATCTTGGAGTTCTGCCCGCAATATGANCTGCGCTCGGNACTTAAAGAGTATTTGGANTGGCGAAGGACTAACNATTTTGAGGACTAACGGAAGACACAAAACCTATCGCCCNNACTCTGCATATAGCACCGCACCNCCGCCCACGGTTGANCAACACGGTCAGGGTTGCGGACGCCACTGTCGATCATACTGACAATAACGTGGACAGCAACCTGTGCCAAGTAGAGCGAGATTATGCGACCGTCCAACATCAATCAACGTGCGATTTGCTACCTGAAGTGAACATCGACACGCAGCGTGGACCGCGAGGGAGGCCCTTTAGATCTGGTGGAGACGGGGAGGTTTGAGCTATACCGTGGGCACCGCCAAATTGTGCTGTTAGCAGCGTAAGCCTGGCATACGATCGTTAATCGTGGAGATTAGAGATACATCCTCGGTTGTACTTGATCTCCATCATGATTATAGTCAGGAAAACTAACACGCGGAGAAACATTAATGCATAAGATGACTGGTCGACCAGCCGATGATACCCGGTCGATTTTGAGCAACATCCGCGAGATAGCATGCGATTTCGCATCTCAACGGCCTGAAAGACAACGACGGCGTGAATTAATAAAAGAAGATTTCGACAGACTGCGGGAATCCGGTTACTTAATGGTGGCTGTGCCCACGGAGTTTGGAGGAATCTGGGACGGCGACAGTACCGGGACACGAGCGGTCTGCGAAATTCTTAGAACCCTCGCACACGGCGATTCGTCGGTAGCCCTCGTGGCATCGATGCACCCCGCTGTGATTGGAGGTACTGGTTGGTTATCGATCTTAGCGGCTCCAGAAACTTACACCGCTGCGTGGGGCGAACAACGTCGTTGGGCTTTTCAAACCGTGCATGACGGACATTTCTGGGGAACAATAATTTCTGAACCTGGAAGTGGAGGAGACAATACACAATCCAACTCTACAGCCAAACTGGGGAGTAACAACGTTCAGTATCTACTCAGCGGCCAGAAACATTTTGGGAGCGGCTCAGGTATAANTTCTTATATGGTGACCCACGCGGTGCCGGACGGCGAGGTCACCCCAGACACGTTCGTCCTGGACATGCGCGATTCAGTATGGGACGGGTCTTCAGGAGTCAAACTTATTGCCCCGTGGGACGGACATGGTATGACAGCTACACAGAGCCATGGAATGGTTTTTGACAATTTCCCCGCCACAAGATTGGCATTCCCTGGAGATGACCGACGTACAATTCTCTCAGGTATGGATCGACCAGAAGGCGCCCTGTTCGTCGCGGTGATTACAGGGATTGTGGAAATTGCTGTCACAACTGCACGCCGACAATTGGAGACGAAACGTGATCGCATGCGCTCTTACGAGCGTGTTGAGTGGGCCAAAGTAGAAATNGAAGCCTGGTTAGTCCAACAGGCGTACGAGGGGATGCTCCGTGAAGTAGAAAGAGGAAGGTCCAGTGGTCGCAACTCTCTGTTAGCAAAGGAGGCGGTGGCTGAACTTGCGGAATCAGTCNTGGTACGAATCAGTAAAGTCATCGGCGGCGGTGCGTACTCCAGGCATACCCCTTACGGATTTTGGCTTGAGGATGTACGGGCGTTGGGGTTTCTGCGCCCGCCATGGGCCTGGGCCTTTGAAAGAGTTTTCGAAGGCTCATGGAAGTCATAAAGCGCCGGAAGCGCNTCGTCAGATTTATCGCGGCACGGCTCAACAGTATGTCCGTGACTTCCTCGATGACGAGCACANGCTATAACAATNGCATACTATGAACTGCTGTCGGTNTGAGCAATCTAGATAATCGTCGGGTTTTCTAGGAATGAACGTTTTTGCCTTCNGGATCGTAAGGGGGCCTGAGCGATNCCCCAGCTTCGAAGCGGTCCGACTTGATCTCTATCTCATACTTACCGGACCGAATATATTCGCCGTTCACACCGGCTTCGTCTTCAACATATCCCATACCGACTGACCGGCCGATTGTGTGACCATAGGACCCAGAAGTGATCCGCCCTGCAATCTCACCGTTTCGGTAGATGGGTTCGTCACCAAGGAGAAGTGGATCGGGGTCGTCCAAGGTGAACATGGCCAGCCGTCTTTTTACGCCTTGCTTGATTTGTCGTCGCAGCGCGAGCTTACCTTTGAATTCCGCCGCCTTATCAAAAGCGATTGCGAATCTAAGCCCTGCTTCGACCGGAGTGTCTTGGTCGGTAAGGTCCANCCCCCAAGCTCGATAGCCCTTCTCAATTCGAAGAGATTCCATAGAATGAAATCCAGCGTGGCGCAGACCGTGCTCTTCGCCCTTGCTCACGAGTGTGTCATATACGTGAGTAGCGAACTCTACGGGTATATAGAGCTCCCAACCCAGCTCCCCAACNTACGTGATCCGGGTGGCNCTGACGACAGCGTGGCCAATCTCAATCTCTTGGCTGGACAGAAAAGGGAAGGCCTCGTTTGAGAGATTCGCGCTGGTTATATCTGACATAAACTCTCTGGAATTGGGCCCCATCACACCTAGAACGGCAAATGCGGAGGTCACGTTAGTTAGNAAAGCTTGCGTGCCATTCGGGATACTCTGACGGATCCAATGGTAGTCGCGCCTTTCTCCGGTGGCGCCCGTGATGACCATGTAGCTNTCTTCGGAGAGTCGGGTGACNGTCAGATCAGCTTCTATACCCCCGCGAGGATTCAACATTGNGGTGTAAANAACACGACCTGCGGGGACCCCCACGTCATTAGCNCAAATCTCCTGCATCACTACCTCGGCATCNCGACCTTGAAGCAAGAATTTGGCGAAAGAAGTTTGATCGAACAAACCAACACTTTCACGAACAGCGTGATGCTCCTCAGNGGAGTTGGNGAACCAGTTCTGACGTCCGAAAGAGTACTCGTATCTTGGCTTTGTNCCCTGAGAGGCATACCAGTTGGGTCGTTCCCAGCCTGCTACAGCCCCGAAGCAGGCGCGCCGCGCGGCCAATCGGTCGTGAATCGGAGACCGTCTTACTCCCCGGGCTGTCTCGTACTGGAGGTGGGGCCAGTGCATGCCATAGAGGGTGCCTACTGATTCCACAACACGGTCGTGCAAATACTTGGATCCGTTCTGGAANCCGTGGAATCGCCGAATGTCCACCTCGGTGAGATCCATTGTCGGGTGTCCCTCTACGATCCACTCCGCGATCGCTCTGCCAGTGCCAGCGCCTGCAGCGATGCCGGTAGAATTGAGTCCCGCCGCGACGAAGAAGTTCGTTAGTTCTGGGGCCTCCCCCAGTATGTAACGNTTGTCGGGGGTAAAACTCTCGGCGCTGACGTAGAACCGATTGATACCGGCTTCCTTCATCGCAGGCACGCGATAGACGGCGCTCTCCCAGAAGACCTTGAAGTGTTCCCAGTCTGGCTCCAATAGGCTGAAACTGAAGTCGTTGGGGATGCCTTCCATGCCCCAAGGTTTGGCTTCCGATTCGAAGCCACCCATCAGTAGGGCTCCCTCCTCTTGCTGGTCCCTTCTGAAATAGATTTGCTCGTCGGGATCTCGGAGGGATCGAATGCCTTCAGGTATGCCCATTGGGTTTGTTACCAGGTACATATGCTCGGCCGCATGGAGAGGCACAGAGACCCCGCACATCAGGCCGATTTCCCTGGCCCACATCCCACCGCAGTTAACGACGACCTCGCACTCAATGTCCCCTCGGTTCGTGGACACGCCTGTCACAGCACCTTTCCGCTGTCGTATCCCAGTGACCTTAATCCCTGTGAAAATAGAGACACCTCCGTCTTTAGCACCCTTTGCCATGGCTTCTGCCGTCTCACCAGGAAGAGTCTGGCCGTCCTTGGGGATGTGGATGGCGCCTATCAAGTCGGTAGTCTGCATAAGAGGCCACATTTCACCTGCTTCGTGGACGCTGATCGGCTCGATCTCGACCCCTGAGGCACGGGCAAGAGAGGTTATTTTCTTGAGCTCATCCATCCGCCCTTCCGTGCGTGCCACTGTGATGCTTCCCGTCTGGTCAAATCCGATGGACTGTCCCGTCTCTGACTCGAGCTGCGAGTAGAGGTCTACACCGTACTTGGCGATCTCGATGAGTGTGTGAGAGTTACGTAGCTGAGTCACCAGGCCCGCGGCGTGCCACGTCGTACCCCCTGTAAGCTCTCCTTGTTCCAGTAAGACCACATTCTTACGGCCCAGTTTCATAAGGTGGTAGGCGACGCTGCATCCAACAATCCCGCCGCCAACTATCACGGTTTGAGCATGACTAGGTAACGATGCTGACATAGGATATCTCCTTATCGGGTCAAGGGTGTTTTAAACCGGCCGCGCCGCCGCTAAGTAACAGATACCAAGGGCCTAGTTGAGCTTCATGCGGGGCAGCATAACACTCTGGTGTGTATGCGGAAACTGTGCAACAGGGGGTGGTGTACAACCCAACCGAGGGTTCAGACTTATAACTTGCAAGGATCTTCTCTGGAGATACAAATTGGTGGAGTTAGCGAGGTCCGAGTCACGCTTGAACTGAGGGTCTACCGACTAAAAGCTAGTTTCTCTGCCGATATAGAGAACGGTAAGAGTNGGTTGCTACCTGAAATGTGCATCGGCACGTGTTTATGGATCGCGAGGGAGGCCCTTGAAGGGTCCTCTGCTACAAACAGAAGGCCCTTTAGATCTGGTGGAGACGGGGGAGGGCCCGTCCACACTTTACACAAAGGCTGAGAACTNCTTTGGCGGCGAGACTGTTTATGGCCGTGCTTAAACCTATTTCTTATAGGTGCTTTCTCAGAGTATCCCCTCATCACGCAGATTATTCAGGGACTCTTCGAACGCAGCGACAGTCCTATCGATTATCTCCTCATTATGTGCGGAGGATACCAGAAATGCCCTTCCACCCATCATATCAACGCCGTTTACCAGCATAGCTCGTCTCATACCTGTGATCTTGTCCGGGGTCATGGTTCGATAGATGTCTTCATATGGCATGGTACACAAAGTCTGATCGCAGTTGCAGGATAGGCCGATGTTAATGTGGATAATGGAAGAGATACCGTGTGCGTGTCCCATGATTTCATTTCTCATAAAGGAATCGTTCAAACCATCTTTTAGACGGTCAGCCATAGCGTCCGCCCTCTCGTTTATTTTCCCTGTGGCGATCGCCTCGAGAGTTGCTATACCTGCTGCAGCTGAAACGGGTGCAGCATTATATGTTCCGCCTTGTGGAACCCTTTCTGAAGTGTCCCAGTTGTTATCGCCTCGAAAGGCCATTAGCTCCATTATCTCTGCTCGTCCACCCACGGCGGCTCCAGGCTGACCGCCAGCAACTATTTTCGCGACAGTTGTAAGATCCGGCTCTAAATTCCAACGTTCCTGCGCCCCCCCTGCTGATAATCTGAACCCAGTAATCACTTCATCCATGATGAACACCACATTATGCTTTGCGGTCATTGTTCGAAGGTTCTCTAAGAACGTGGGATTCTCCAGTGGGAAGGTCCCATAATGGGCTCCATTGGACTCGACTATGACTGCCGCAATATCGTCGTCTTCCGACAAGATTTTATCTACGCTGGCTGAGTCCACTGGAGCAACAATCACTGTTCCGAGAATCTCTTTTGGTATTCCTCCAAGCGATTGCCCCGATTCTGGCGTTACATAATCATGCCAGCCATGGAAGTGTTCGTGGAACTTCACCACTTTATTTTTTCCTGTAAAAGCTCTCGCAAGCCTTATAGCAAGGTAAGTAGATTCGGTACCGGAACTGGTAAAACGTATCCTCTCCATTGAGGGCATTAAACGTTTGACAGCTTCTGCGTATCGGATCTCATGGGTTGTCGCTCCGCCTAGGTGGGTACCTTCGGAAGATTGGGCATTTACTGCGGCAGTAACTTCCGCCGGGCTATGGCCCATTAACAAGCTACCATTGCCCATAACATAGTCAATTATCTCGTTACCGTCCACGTCGTATTTGAAGGCCCCTTTGGCCCGCTGAAAATAAGGGGGAAAGGGCGACATGAATCGAGTTTGATGAGTAATACCCCCAGCAAATAGGGTCTTACCCCTATCGAACCAGTCTTTAGAGTTAGAAAACTTCTCATGGTAACGCTGCTCCAAAGTCGTCATTGTTGTCTCCTTTTCAAACTGTTCACCTGTAACCTAAGTAGATTCCTACCANTGACANTGNCTATATTAACTTTTCTTCGCATTGGAACCGTAATTTGCAGCNACCANCCCAGCGAANCCCGGGATATTCTCATAGAGAAGGCGNAGGAAATGGGCGGCCACGANAACATCACANTAGTGATANGCAAAAGCAGNAANTNAATAGGTAGAGGGGGAGAATCAGATNGAAATACCAATCCTCCTCGTAAAGATAACCCTCATANCCTGGGTTGTGNTAACACTTNTAGGCAAGAAGAAATGAAAAACTTCCGATTTCTTAAGCGTCAACCAGNTTTAGCTATGGNANNTAACTACTTCGAATAAAGGTTATTCTTGNTGNATGCCTTACANGTGACCATGTGAGGTCCCTTATNTTATGNAATTAGGGCTTGANTGTGTNCTCGGCTAGTAAGTCACTATGATTNTCAAAGCTTTTTANGCTATNGTAAGTAGNGGTAGCGCGGACAAGANCCTGGTCACCAACATAAGAGGCGNTTATCAGAGGCTTCGCCGCCGTGAACTTAATGCTGGCCACTTTTCCTTCGATAAGAGCAAGATCACTCTCGCTGGGGGNAGGGCAGAAGTCTTCCCCGGGGCAAGNGGCCATCGCCTGCAACTCTTCCGGGGTCAGAGAGTGGCGCGCCACTCTCTGGACCTCGCTAAAACCTGCGTTGCTAATCGCCTGCCAGTAGTTATGTTCGGTGATAGCGCCTCCCAAACACCCTGACCACGCCGACTGAAATTTGTATCTTAGCTCGGAGGCGATGTGTTCTGTGATTACGATGTCCGAGATGGCGGCCTGCCCACCGGGTTTAAGGATCCGAAAGACTTCTTGATATACAGCGTCCTTGTCCGGGCACAGATTGATAACACAGTTTGATAGGACCACGTCGGCGCAGCCGCCAGGGAGCTGCGACTTCTCCAGGTCCGCAACGTGGAAGTGGATGTCTCTGCCCTGCAGGCCCGCCTCGACCATGGCCTGTTTTGCCCGGACGATCATCTGATCAGTGAAGTCTATCCCGATGACTCTACCTTCGGGGCCCACCTTATTAGCGGCGAGGATAGCGTCTATGCCGCCTCCGCAACCGAAGTCCACTACCACATCGCCGCGCTGGAGGTTGGAGAAACCGGTAGGGTTACC
>PAOO01000013.1 GCA_002708065.1 Chloroflexota bacterium | reverse complement strand
GTCTTTTCAGGGATCTCTAATAACTAGGTGTAAAACAGATGATTTCCTCTGGAGCACCTATATGTGTTCTGATCAGATTAACAGAGCGCTTGACTACCTAGAGGAACAGGATATAGAGAAAGTAGCATATTCCGGTGACCAAGTATACGTTGAAGAGATGACGGATTGGGCGCACTCTTATGGCCTAAGATCGGGTGTGAATATTATAGAAGTCGATGATTTAAGATCCGTCCAAGAAAACGTTTTTCGAATCTTAGCAGTGGGTGAGGCCGAAGAGATTAAAAGAATCGAGAAGGAGATGAAAAATCGGTTTTCTGGTTCCCTTTACGCTACCCGTTCTCTTCCACACTTTTGCGAGATCCTTAACCGCGACGCTGGAAAGGATAAGGCCCTTCAATGGCTTTGCGAATTTTATGGCATTGACAGCACTGCCGTGATTTCATTTGGTAACGGCTTCAACGATGTAGAGATGCTTAAATGGTCCGGCCTTGGGGTTGCCATCGAGGAAGGGGAAGCTCCCGCACTTGAAGCAGCGAACGATATAGCCTTACCCGTAAATAAAGACGGTGTCGGCCGNTATCTTGAACAACTTATACTTGATGAACGTATAGGTCGATAAAACATGAGTTCGGGATCGATAGTCGTATTTGGAAGCCTGAATATGGATATTGTCTCCGTGGTGAGCAGGCTCCCTCGGCGGGGGGAAACTGTNCCCGGTTCAGAGTTTTACACCACTCCAGGAGGAAAGGGTGCTAATCAGGCTGTAGCCTGTGCCAGGCTCGGGGCCTCTGTTCAAATGGTTGGCCNTGTTGGAGGGGATAACTTCGGTAGAGAATTAATCAATTCATTGGAGAGTGACTCAATCGGCATTTCTGGAATTGATGTNGTTNANNCTGGGAAGACGGGTGTCGCGATGATCTCCGTAGACGACTCTGGTGAAAACACNATAGTGGCTGTTTACGGNGCTAATATGTNGNTTAGTTCGGATANNGAGNCACGTTTGGAAANNGCANTNGCGGATGCTAGTGTNCTACTTCTGCAAAATGANATTCCTATACATGCNAACGTTGTNGCNTCACGAATCGCTTCCNCTTTAGGAATCACNGTGATCTGGGACCCTGCTCCGNCCGTTGATGGGGTTTNAGANCTNTCNGGGTTGAGCACATATNTNACTCCAAACCAGATAGAGGCCGAGNCCCTNNCTGGAATANAAATAAANGATATTGACTCGGCCATGNAGGCCTGCGNCATNATTCTTNCCANATATGATTCCATACCAGTTATCACNCTGGGNGAAAAAGGAGTTGTTTANGCTTCACNNGNGAAACGAAAACATGTNNCTGCAATGGANANCTCAGTTATNGATACAGTTGCCGCGGGAGACGCATTTACAGGAGCATTAGCGGTNGCGATTGCGGAAGGTCTTAAANTTGACGANTCGATAAGNTTNGCGGTCGGTTATGGGGCCCTCGCGGTTNGCANAAANGGNGCNCAGGCGTCNATGGGTAGCAGAAAGGAATTGGACGATTTTTTAAAAAATCAAGCTGCGCCGGNAACCTGATCATCTCTGAGGGCTCCCGCNAGTTCTTTTTTCATTTTTTTAATTAGTCCGGGTCCNTCATAGACGAGCGACGTATACACTTGGACAGTAGAAGCTCCTGATTTCAATACTTGGTANATATCTTGACCTGTCGAAATTCCCCCACAGGCGTTTATATCTATTTTATCTCCGAATTCTTGAGAGACAGACTTAACCATTGAAAGTGTGTTACGAAAAAGCGGACCTCCACTGAGTCCTCCTTTGCCGACTGCGAGCCTTGAATCCTCAATTGGCCAAGTATTTGCGATTGTTACTGAGTTTGCTCCAAGTTCGATGCTAGCNAGGACTAATTCTAAAATGTCGTCTCGCGTTTCATCATCTTGTGTTCCATGTTCNTCGAGAGAACCGAAGGGGGGCAATTTTATAAATAGGGGTGATTTTCTNGTCTGGTTTATCTCGTCAATTAGTGATCGTAGTTTAGCTGGTTGCTGAAATATTCTCAGACCATCAGTATTTGGTGAACTTATATTCACTTCGATACCAGATGCGAATATCTCCAAACGTCTGTGGCACTCGGATATATCAACTGATTCAGTGCCTGATATGCTGAGAATTCTCTTTACCGGGCTTTCCGTTATTGGCATTGCCGACAAACGGGCAATGACCTCTTCCAATCCTGATCCGGGAAAACCAAGGGAATTAATTATTGCTTTTCGTTCTTTCACTCTTATCACCCTAGGNTTAGCGTTCCCCAGTCGGGGNTCCTTGGTAATAGTTCCACCTGTGACATATCCGAACCCGAGCAATTCCATAGAAGGAAGGATTCTACAGTCTTTGTCAAAACCAGCTGCTAGCCCTATAGGGTTACTTAGTGTGATTCCCCCAGTACTAGTTCTGAGTATTGGGTCCTCGTACGTAAATAGCCTACTTGCCATTTTCCACAAATTTGGATCTCTCAAAACATAATCTGATATGTGTTGTGCCTTCTCAGGGTCTAGACTGAACAACAGCGGGCGAATTATGTGTTTGTAGATATTCAACATCTGGCTNCACCNTAGAATTTNGCTGTCTGAATTATAAGCCTAGGTTGGAAACCCTATTAATACTGGGGATAAACTATAATTGCCGTAAATATCGCATGTTCACATATACAGGCTACAAATATGTCACTTGATTTCACATATGGAAAACCAGTCTCACCTAGAGGACACGCCCTCGTGTACTTCAGTGATGTACAAGAACAAAACTACTATGCCAGTTATATAGTTCTTCTTCCGGTGACCGTTGACGTAGCAAAATATGTACCGCCTTTTCTAATGAATCAGGTTGGCGAGTTAGGTCCTGGGGATATGTCAGCTTTTGCGTTTCCTCCAGCACCAGAAGAAGTTGAAAGTCTAGAGGAATTGAAGAGTATTTCCGAAAAAAGAGAGGACGATCTAATATTCGGTGGCATATGTGACCCGATGGACGTTACCAATTCCATGATGAAAGTAAATGAAATCGTCCAAGAGTACTTGGAAATTTATGAAGATGCGTATGGTACCAATATTTTGGAATCACGAAGNGACTCTGAAAGCTCGAATAGCGGTCATGTAAACGATGTTCTTTACTCTCTCATGAGCGAATCTGATCGTCTTGGTGAGTTGACGAAACTTGTAGGGCGCATCCGTTACGCNGTGGAATCCAAAGAAGAAGGTCTGGCTGNGGAAACTGAGTCGGATATAGAAGCGCTATCTACCTATCTTCCATCCTCTTACCAGGTTGACGCCTTGCTTCAATGGGCAGTAAGTCCCGAGAAAAACTCAGCNTCTCTTGCAGATTTGTACTTAAAGAGATGTTTTCATCTGGCTCGGGAAGAATACGTCGAGCTGGGAAAAGTGGAATCAGATATTGCAGAGCTCAGCGGTTCGTAACTGTATCCAATCTAATTCAAACCGAAAGGCTCGGGNTTTTTGCCTCAACTTGCTATGTTAAAAGTTCCTCGATTTCATTCGCGACAAGTTGGGTATTCTCCATCGGTAAAAAGTGAGAATAGTTTTCAAAACGCTTCGCCACNATATTTGGAAAAAGATCTTTAAGATCAGATCTAGTAATTGATGGACCAAAATCGCTGTAGTTGTCTCCGGCTTTCGGTGATCTGGCATAAAGAAGTCTCACCGGTTTCCTAAATTCCGTGATTTCTTTTAATACTGACGGATCGATATAGGCCTCGTACATAGCGGCTTCTACAATTGGAGGGCAGGAAAGTCGGAAGTCTCCTGCCATATTTTTTGTGAGGCCGTAGTTGCAATAATCGAACAAGACTTGAGGTTCCCATCTCACGAAGTTGGGATGTTTGACTAACCTCTCGTACATCTCTTGCGGAGATTTCCAGGAGTCTCTTCGTCTTNCTACTGGATGTTGAAAACTTAACTGNGGTGAAGTTTCTTTCTTGCGATATNGCTNTGTGTTAAAAAGACTTGGATCACATAAAACCAAGCCGCGATACTTGCCGGGATCTGAAGTAGCGGACTTGGTAATTACATGCCCGCCCATCGAATGCCCGACACCTATAACTTGATTCAGATCCAGTTGACTCATTATGACGTTGATGTCATGTACGAAAGAATCCCAGGGATAAGGAGGATCTGTTTTTGTGCTTTTNCCGTGTCCTCTGAAATCAACGGATACNCGATGATAGCCTGGTAATTTTCGGATGACTTCATCCCATACTCGACCATGAAAACCNGTAGCNTGGCAGAATAAAATACTGGGACCGTCTCCTGGCCATTCATAAACGGTGTTTTGGTATTTATTTATCTGGACGATTCTTTCCACTGGCATCATCATGAATTGATTCCGTTGATAAATGAAAAGGAGTCGGGGTTTATGATCCACGACTCCCTTTACAGGTTGGAAATGTCTCTAATGTAAAAATCTTCCTACCAGGGCATCTTTCGCCCCATTTCCTTTCTGATCCTATCGGCGATTTCAGCCTCTGGTACATGTAAAATGCGCGCTCCTTCTTCATAAAGGGCGTGCCTTGCCCTCTCTTCCACTGTCAAGTTGAGNTCTTGCCAGCTGCATAAGAAAGCGAGTCCAGATTGTTTACATGCATTCTTAACTATCTCGCGGGCCTGGTTCATCTCGGGCGTATATGGCGGGTCATGCAGGTCGGGGTCTCCGTGTGACATTCCCATGTCACCTGGCCCCCATTCTGCGAAAGAAAGACCAGGAACAGCAGCAATATTATCTGCATCAGGAAGACAGAATCGGTCTTCTATCTTGAGACCTAACATTATTTCCCCTTTAGGATTCAAGGGCCATGGATCAGCAATTTGTAAATATTCGACTGGGTCCACNCCCCATATTTCTGCAGGGTCTTTTTGTCCCCCACCACCTCTCAGACCTTCGGGCAGTCCCATATCTCGACCGANTTTCTGGAAGACATACCTTGAAGCTGCTACAAACATGGCTACAGCATCNGCTCTTCGAGTGTGGGTGTGNAGGATTCCGTGCGCACCAGTAGATAANACATGCCTTATTTGCCAGGCATTGTATTGAACTTCTTCAACAGTCATGCAGTTGGAAGGAACCGTAGTAATTACGGTTGGTGTAGGGTGGCCGCTAGGCGTTGGGCCTCCGTCCTTCAANCCTTTCATGAANCTAGCGAGGCCAACTGTATCGAACGGATGGTGTTCAAAGTCAAATTGAATCATGTCNGCCCAAGTTTGGGACATTTCTACTCCGCACTCGTAGGTCAGTGCAGGNGCCGACAATGAAAAAATTGCCTGATCCTGTTCAATGAGTTCTATACACTTATTGATTCTAGCCATAAGATCCCTCCTAAACCTCAANAAATTAGAGCGTATGTAATCACTATACCCGTNCCATTTCAAGGAAAGTGNCTTTGACACCCATTAATTTTTCNACATAGTTAAGTGNTTATTNCATNTTCTAANTTCTATTTAAACTTTTATTTAAAGCGACTATTCTAGGTCAATGNATCTGTCTAATATTCATTGACCTATGCGTATCTGATAAATTTAGGCGAGAAAAAATGNCGTTGATAANCGGATGTTGAGNTTAATATTTCGAGGACCTATTTTGCGGATAATTCAAAAAACATGTTGTGTCTTTCGATTCAATCTAAAATCGGCCAATAAATATAAGAAAGGTTATGCGGAATGGAAAAAATGGCACTTAAGACGGCAATTGGAAATTATGGACACACGAGACCATTAAAAGATGGAAGAGTTCAGTCAGCAAAATTCGATATGAACCACGTGGAGATCTCTCCCGTACCCATGATTTTCAGGAGAATGGTTAGAGGTCTTGAGTTTGATGTAGCCGAAATGGCACTTTCAACGTATATATGTGCAAAGCACTATGGAAAACAATTTACGGCGCTTCCTGTGTTTCTGACCAGAAGTTTCTATCATGCGGGTATCATCTGTCATTCGCAATCTAATATAGAGTCTCCGGAACAGCTCGCTGGGCGCAAGGTAGGAGTGAGAAGTTACACTCTTACGCCTGGAGTATGGACCCGAGGTATTCTGCAGTCAGAATATGGATTGGATTTAGATGATGTGACCTGGGTATTGTCTGGAGACGAACATGTTGAGGAATATGTTGCGCCCGCAAACGTAATATCAGGTTCAAGCAACGATCTTTCTGAAATGCTTTTATCTAGGGAAGTTGATGCAGTTATCGGAGCTGGAAAAATAGATTCTCCTGATGTACGGCCATTGTTTGAAAATTCATATCAATCAGACCAGAAATGGTTCGATAAGACACGGATATACCCTATCAGCCATCTTCTCGTTGTAAGTGATGAAAAACTAAAAGAAGATCCATGGTTGGCAGAGGAGATATATTCTGTCTACAAAACTGCAAAGGATTTATATGTCGAGAAATTGAAATTGTCGAATGAAATAGATCCTGAAGATTATCCGTTAATTGAGATGGGAAGAATTGTTGATGGCGACCCTCTGCCATACAGTTTTGACGAGGAACGGAATGTCCTGGATACGTTTATCAAATTTAATGTCGATCAAAAAATAATTCCCGAATATGTAGATCCCGAGAGTCTTTTTGCGAAAGGAACTCACCCTTTCTTCTAAAAGACATGGGTCAATTGGGGAATTTCTATAACATGGCGTAGGTTGATTAAGTGAGTATGGCCAGCTAGAACGGTATCACTAACAAATACCCTTCTTCTTCGGCAGGATTTAGGTATCCACAAAACGGCTAACTGTCTTTCANACCTTTTTCAGTCCAACTCAGCTTGCCCTTATAACAATTAAGATAGGTCACCCAACCCTTAACTTCGTGAATTTGGTTTAAGCAATAGTGCTTTTAAAATAAATTTGCGCCATCACCATAGAGAGTGGTCTCAAATCGATTGATATTACTGATCCCATATTTGATATCTGCACAAGCGATTCCGAATAGTGGGCCGTGGGTATTCGTTTTCACATTGGTTTTTCTTTCAGATGAAAAGCCTGCCGTATCTGCCATACCGAACCATAGCTACGTGCGGAACTGTAAATATTTGAGTTGAAAAGCTTGAGCTGTCACTGGTGAATCTGGACCTTGATTGATCCTGAGGATTTATCGTAAGCACTTTCAAACCCCTTCTGTATTTCTGAAAGGGAATATATATGGGTGATCATTGATGAAAGATTATTATTTTGCGACGATAACATTTCAATTGCGATCTCATAGTCGTGTTTGCCGTTCAGAATCCCATAGCAAGAGGAGAACAAGAAAGCTTGTTCCTTGAGTAGAGGTGTCAACCAATCAAATTCAAGCGGCTTACGAAATCCTCCTAGAATTACGATTCTTCCCTGCATTCTGGTGACATCCACGGCTTGTACCAGGGTGTCATTCCTATTACCACCCACTGTTTCAATGGTGATATCAGCTCCTCGTCCTTCCGTTGCATTTTCAACAAACCCTCTCAACTGCGAGCCATGTGGCTCAACTACAACATCTGCGCCAAGAGCCAGAGCCATATCGGATTGTTGCTTGTGTCTCGCTGTGACAAAGATTTGCCCTGCGCCTAATTTTCTTGCCGCCGCTACTGCAGTCAGTCCGATATTGCCCGCACCAAGAATTACGACCGACTCTCCACCCCTTAAATCGCCACGGCGCATGGCGTGGATTGAAACGGCCAGCGGCTCGACGAGAGCCGCCTCACCCCAGGTAGTTTTAGCAGCNACCTCATAACAGCCCGAAGCCTTTCTTTTTATGAATTGTGCAAATCCCCCGCCTTCGCTAGGTATCAGGTTCATGCATTGTCTGTATTGGCCAAACCTACAGTACCAGCACTGCTCACAAGCTCTCCCGTGTCCAATAGTTTCGACTGCTACCCTTTTTCCTATATATGCAGAATCCACATCATTTCCTATGTCAACGATCTC
Source organism: Chloroflexota bacterium (assembly GCA_002708065.1). Taxonomy (GTDB): domain Bacteria; phylum Chloroflexota; class Dehalococcoidia; order Lucifugimonadales; family UBA826; genus UBA11795. Next base: position 9,613 of record PAOO01000013.1, on the reverse strand, counting down.
CCCGGCAACTTCATGACCGGCGGGAATGTCATCAGGTGCAGTTTTGTCATTATTTAGTAACAGATCTGAACCACATATCCCAGTGGCCTTCACTTGCACTATTGCCTCTCCCGATTGCGGTTTAGGATCGGGATAGTCCATTACTTGCATTTGCCCCAGCCCGTCAAAGAATGCTGCTTTCATTTAACTACTACACCTCAATTTGTTAAATCTATTTTTGCTGGTTTAGGTATTAATTTGTATAATTCCAATCGTTTCTTTAGAAAAATTCTGTTAGCTTTTGGAATACAGTAAGGTCTGAGTTTTCATCGTATCTGACTCAAGATAGGCTTCCTCATTCATTGTTTTGAATCCGATATTTCTGATGTGACGTTCCTTGGATTTATCCTGCTTAGAAATTTTGAATGTAATCTCTACAGCCTTGTTAGATTTACACCAGTCAATAGCAGTTTCAATGAGTTTCAAGAAAAACTTTTCGTGATCAGGGTGACAAAACCCGTCAACCTGGTATCTGTTGTCACCTTTGTAAATCGCGCTACTTATTCCTAGGACTCTTTCGTCTTCAGCGGTTAAAGTGAACCATTCTCCCTCACGGTGTGTTCTCAAATATTCGTAGCGTCTGTACAAACCTAGACAGGACAGTTGGGGCTCGACATTTGTCGAGTATAGTGAGACGTTTGAATCTAAAATTGCCCAATTATGGGGCAAAAGTACCAAAGGTATTAACGGAATCCTACATCCTGGCTTTGCGACACATATTTTGCTAGGAATCGAGTTGGCAAAATATCTACGAATGAAGTCGTCGTAGTCATCTGTATCAGATAAATGCACCATCAACCTGGATCCGTTTATGTGTTGCCAACCAAGACGTTCATATATACGCGCCGCGTCCGGATTTATGGTGCCAAGAAATAAAGCTTTACCACCGATTCTGTGAAAATCTTCTGCCAGCTGCTTACATGTTGTTGTTGCTAATCCTTTGCCCCTGAATTTAGGGTCTGTGGAGACCTCACCGAGCCCTCCAAGAGTAGGGAGAGCATGAGGTCTAATTACAATAGCTGTAGATATTGTCTGGCGCTCTGATATATGTCGGTAAATATCCACACAGTTCCAGCGATCCTCATNACCGAAAAGTACATCGTCCGGGACGTCTGAAACAAAATCATTTCCAAAGGCGGTAACCCAGAGTTCGTGCATCTGACAGACAGACTCGGTATCGAGGGGGGGATTTTCCACTTTCANAACACTCATGTGGACCGACTAGTTCTCAGGGATCATGGCGATGGCATCTATCTCAATCAGCAGACTAGGGCCGTCGAGTCCTGCAACCTGTACCCGCGTACTTGNTGGCAGAGATTCTCCGAAGTATTCTCGACGTATATCTTGTGTCTGTGATTTTCCGATTCGGATAAATCGGTTACGTAACTCGTCATTTTCACCACGTCGCACAATGAACCTCCTTCACATTCCAGTATATATTTCATGCGCTCAAGAATTACCCTGGTTTGATCAGCCATTGTGCCGTTTTCAGCTGATGTCATTTTGGCAGTGGCCCCCGCGAGAAATAAAAAATTCCCTGTCCTTACTGAATGGAAATGTGGTGAACCAGTTACTGGGATGCCTGGGTAGTTCTTGCGTTCTATTGTCATTTTCCCTTCCTTATCATTCGGCCCTAAAACTCAAGAATCGAACATTGAATGACTACGATGCCTTGGGGTTATTTAAATTCACAACCTACCATCTATTGACACATCCAAAACAGCAGGTTTTCCAAGAGCTATGGCTTCAGTTATGGCTTGTCTAAGTTCTTTAGGGTCCTCTATTACACGACCGTATATACCCAGTGCTTTTGCTAGACCAGCCAAAGGCATCGGATTAGGAAAATCCATAGCGAGATACTTACTTTCAGGAGATTCTTGTTTCAAAACATGCTTCTTGTACACGTTCATGTTCAATTTCAAGATTCGATACGATTGGTTGTTGCAAATCACATAGATGACAGGGATTTCCAAGTTTGAGGCAGTCCAGAGTGCCTGCACCGTCATCATCGCACTACCGTCTCCGACAATAGCAATCACAGGCCTGTCAGGATGCGCTAACTTGATTCCCAACGCACCTCCCATTCCCCATCCCAATGCGCCTCCCCTCTCTCCATGAATTGAACCTGGCTGGTTAAATGAAATTGCTGAATGTACAGCAGCACGTGAAGTAACCGAGTCGTCGGCGATAATTGTGTTGGCAGGTAAAGCTGATGCAATTTCATGCATCATGCGTTCGGCAGACATAGGGCTGGATTCAAAACGATCCTTGAGGTGTTGATTGGAGATTTCCCGAATTGTTTTTGATTCTTTGCTTATCTTCGCAATGCGACCTTTGGCTTCTTCTCGGGAAGAACCAGGCATATTGGCCTCCATAAAGGTTGCGAGTTCTTCAAGACCTATTTTTGGATCAGCAGCAATGCCGATATCGGTGGGCTCACTTTTGCCAATTTCCCGCTGGGCAGAGTCTAAGTGGATGAGTTTCGNATTTTTTGAGAGAGAACGGCCCTCAAAGTAAAAGAAACTGGAAAAAACGTTGGTCCCTACNGCAATAATCACATCATTTTCTGCCAATCTNGCTTGCTCCTCCGGAGTCCCGGCCCCAAATTGGCCCAAAAACTGGNCATGGTCAGTTGGAAAATTCATCTCCGAATACGANGTAGCGTAAACTTTTGCTCCTACAAGTTCAGCTACTCGTACAGCTTCAGGTATGCCGTTGGATTGAGCTAACCTGTCGCCGACTATCAATGCAGGATTTTTGGCAACACTCAATAGTCGGCCTGCGGCCTTTATTGCATCCTTATCGGGCGATAAACGGAAATAGCCTTGAGGAGAAGGGATAATTTCCATATCTGCTTCTGAATCTAGGGCGTTGGCAGAAAACCCTATGTAAACAGGGCCTGTTGGAGGGGTTTTTGCCTCAGTGAATGCCCGACGCATCACGGCTGGTATCTGGGCCGGGTCAGTAACTTCTACGCTCCACTTCGTGAACAGCCTTACCATCTCGGAAAGATCAGAGCGCCCTTCTGCTAATTTCCGTACATCCTTGTTGGCCGACGTAACTACAATAGGAGTTCCCCCTTCATGGGCGTTGTGTAACAGGCTCAGGCCGTTAGCGAGGCCCGTTTCTATGTGTAGATTAACGAAAGATACTTGGCCTGAGGCCCGGGCATAGCCGTCAGCCATGCCCATGGCCGCACCTTCCTGGCTGGTTAACAAGTATTGAAGATCCGGATAATCCTCAAGAGCGTCCAATATTGGTCCTTCACTGGTGCCGGGGTTGCCAAAAATATATTGGATACCTTCTGCCTGAAGCATTTCCATAAGGGCCTTCTTGCCCGTCATCACAGTCATTTCGTCACCTCCCTGACAAATTAAGGGATTCTTTCTGAAAGAATTATTCTGGGGTTGATACCCAACTGGATCAAGAGCTTAATTCCCTCTACGCTTTTGAGAACTTTCTAACAGATAAGGCCAAATTTGCAACGACGATACTATGTTTGCAAAATACTTGCAGTGAAAGGAATTGTTTTGTTTGTCCTGTGAGTTTCTGGATGTTTCTAATTTCAGGAAANTTCGATGATGTTAATCACCTAATCGCCATAAGCCAAACNATNAGTATGTGTCTGCCTGAAACGAAATACTAGGTACAGATTAATATATAGAGTAGCTAGCATCCGGGATGCTGAATATAACAAAAGACGACGCGAAAAAATTCATCAATCCTTGCTAAAGTATTTTGAACCTAGTAATTTCTAGAACTGCTTATTCGCTTGTGTGTAATTTCGTCCCAAATCGAGCATTAACTATTAGTCTATACGTACTACAAGGGCGATCTTAGTAATTGAAAATATGAACGAGATTTTAATTAGACCATTTATTTGGTTTATTCACTAAATGGAGGAAGCAATATGAAATTCGGTGCGTCCATTGCTAGCTACTCTACAACATGGGATGAAATAAACTCTGCGATNATTACTTTGGAATCTGGTCGATGGAGCAGTATTTGGTTCCCAGATCATTTCATTCCGCCCGCGGCCTGGAAGGGCTCTGAAGACCAACCTATCTATGANTCATGGTCGTTATTGGCTGCTGTTGCGGGAATGACGAATAAACTTCGAATGGGGCATATGGTGAACGGTAACACTTATAGAAANCCTGGTCTCGTNGCCAAAATGGCCACCACCATCGATCAAATATCCGGGGGCCGATTCATACTGAGTCACGGTGCAGCGTGGTTTGGCAGAGAACATGAAGCTTACGGGTGGGATTACCCATCTTTACGAGAAAGATCAGATAGATTTGAGGAATCCTGTGCTTTGATCAGGGCTCTTTTTACTTCAGAAACCCCGGTTGACTTCAATGGCAAATACTATCAACTGGAGAATGCTCCCTTATCACCAAGTTCGGTGCAAAAACCGCACATACCGATCATGGTAGGCGGGATGGGTGAAAAACGGACGCTGCGGACGCTGGCCAAATATGGAGATATGTGGAATCTTGACGGATTTGCGGTGGGTAAGAAGCAAAATGCAGTTCATGGAGGCATGTCAGTAGGTCTATTCAAACGTAAGATAGAGATACTGAATCAACATTGTGAAAACGTGGGACGAGACCCGTCAGAAATTAGATATACGATTTCCATGCCTACGAAACTCTCCGATAACAGTTCTGAAACCAGTGCATTTATCAAACAAGTCGGCCCGGGTACAGTCGCGGGTTCTGCTCAATACATAATTGACCGCGTGGGCGAATTTATTGACGAAGGTGTTGATGAGATTATGTTTTCCCCACGGCCTAGCAACTCAGAANCACTTCAACGTTTGGATGAGGATGTTCTCTCGGCCTTTGTCTAGGGCGTTTACGAAAGGATACGGAAGCGACAAAAGAACAATGAAATCCATGAACATTGAAAAAGCGACTAGGGTCCTTATTGAGGTGAAAGAGTTATTCGATGAACTCAATATTGTTTTTTTTCTTCGCCATGGAACCTGTTTGGGTGCAGTAAGGGATGGGGAACTGATCCCTTGGGATGACGACCTAGATATTGGTTCCATTATAGGAATGAATGACCTAACCGAACGATCTGTGTACGAAACTGCTGATATTTTTAGACGAGCAGGATTTGAAGCAACCTTGCTGAGAACTGATTTTTACATTGCCGTGGAGCTGACTAAGTCTGGAATACCGGTAGACTGGACCTGTTATCGTGTGATCGAAGGAAACATTATTCAGTACCCGGCTGTCAAAATTCCTGCCCAATTATATTATGATCTGAAAACGATACGTTTCCTTGGAGGAGAGTTTTTCGTTCCAAACCCTCCTGAAAAATACCTGCAACTTAAATATGGCTCTGAATGGCAACTCCCCAAGGAAACAGGTTTCGAAAAAGATATCATCAATTCGATACCTGAATCCGTAATTCCGAAAAGATCAGGCGCAATGTCGGGAGTTTTCAAATTTCTATTTCCGAATAAATACACTACANGTATTCGAGTTCTCGACCNTGACAGAGAACCTGTNGAGTTNGCTGAAGTGACCGTTGTGGGATTTAACCATCAACCCACTGACCATAGAGGGTATGCTCGATTCGATTTACCGAATGAGGACTATTATGCACTTGTCATTAGTANGTTCGGAGAAGAGGAGATACTTTATGCGGAGTTTTTGAGGCCAGGTAAAAGTTATTGTTATGTTCCAAGTGCTAATGAAAAATCGGGAAGAACACATGTGATGGAAGAAGAGAATTGANAAACGCGAGGTTACAGTCACCTTAGGATCATTGGTCAAGTAAGAGGGGGTTTATTATTACAAGAGTATACGTTGATATGGTGGCGGATTTGTTTCACTACGGACACGCAAATTTCCTTAAACAGGCTCGCCAGTGCGGCGATTACTTAATAGTCGGCATTCACTCTGACCAGGTGGTAAGGGGTTACAAGCGCCTTCCTATAATGTCTATGGATGAGAGGATTAAGACCGTGTCATCATGTCGTTACGTAGATGAAGTGGTGCCAGATGCTCCTCTGGTTATCGAAGAGGAATGGATAAACACTCATGATATCGATATCGTCGTGCACGGAGATGATTTTTCAGAGGAAATGAAGCAACTTTGCTACAAAGCACCGATAGACTTGGGTATTTTTTGTATAGTCCCATATACACCGAGCATTTCGACGACAGAGATAATTCTAAGATGTAGGAAATACACTGAGACCTGACTGTGACTCAGCTGAAGGGAACGCGTAGTTGGAAGATGTAGCATAGTCTGTGTTGTAAGGATTTGTTTACTCTTCTGTTGAGCAATAGCTACAATGAACCCGGTTTTTGTTTTCCAAGCTTTTACTACGGGTTAGGAGGCTTACGCCATCATGAATGGGATACATGACATGGGAGGAATGCACGGATTTGGCGTCGTGCCCATCGAGGATAAAGAGCCTGTCTTTCATGAACCTTGGGAAGGTAGAGTTTTCGGTTTGGCGTTTGCCGTCAACAGACAAGGTCTATTAAATCCTGAGGGAATGCGATTGTTCTTGGAATCCCTCGAGCCATCTTTCTATATTGGGGCTACTTACTATGAGAAATGGCTTGCTGCTCTTCAGGCCGGGCTNGTTTTCAAAGGAATCATTGCAAAGAATGAGTTCGTCAACAGATTAGAAAGTGTAATCAGTGATCCGGATATGTCATTGGATCGAAGTGAGGTCGGGGAGATCACTCAAAAAATTTCGGATGCAATCAACACTCATATATCGCCGGTACGGGATGTCGCGGTTGAGCCGAATTTTTCTCCAGGTGACATGGTAAAGGTAAAAAATATAAATCCAAGAGGACATACTCGCCTGCCCAGATACGTGAGGGGAAAGAAGGGTGTCATTTATCGGTATTACGGCGTGCACGATTTTGATGATTCGAGGTCTCAGGGATTGGGAGATTGCCCCCAGCCGCTGTACAACGTGATGTTTTCTGCTAGCGAACTTTGGGGAAGTAACACTTCAACGCGAGACACTCTTCACATTGATATGTGGGAAAGTTATATAGAAAGGGAGCAAGAATAAGGAAAGAATATGGGAACCGACCACCTAAATGAATCTGAAGCTGCACTTAGAGCGCTTGCTCTTGAATCTCTCCTGATAGAGAAAGGGCTTGTCTCGTCTTCTGCAATTGATTCAGTGGTAAAGGCTTACGAAGAAGATATAGGTCCCCTTAATGGCGCTAGAGTAGTAGCAAGAGCATGGATGAATCCTGATTATAAGAAACATCTTCTCAAGAACGGCACGGAAGCGATCGCTGAGATGGGCTATGAAGGAGCTCAAGGCGCTGAAATTGTTGTTCTGGAAAACACGACAGAAGTTCATAACCTTGTAGTTTGTACACTTTGTTCATGTTATCCATGGCCTGTTCTGGGATTGCCTCCTACATGGTACAAATCGAATGCGTATCGCTCGCGGGCAGTGTCAGAACCCAGGGCAGTGCTAAGTGAATTTGGCCTTGATCTTGGAGACTCAGTGCAGCTCAAAGTTTGGGATAGCAACTCAAACGTACGTTACATGGTTCTTCCCCAGAGGCCTGACGGAACGGACACATTATCCGAGCAAGAACTGGTGCCCCTAGTCTCNCGAAATTCGATGATAGGAGTTTCTTTTGCTGATAACCCTTAATTTGGAGCCGTGAATTTGAGTATTAATGAACTAATATCAAATATGGAGGAAGCTTCTCTACCTCGTACCAACGGTGAGCTTGTATTCAGGTCACCATGGGAGGCCAGATCATTTGGGATCGCTGTGGCATTGAACGCCGGCGGTTTGTATGATTGGAAAGACTTTACAGCTAACCTGGTTGCAGAAATATCTTCTGCCGAGGATTACGATGTGGAAGCTTACTATGAAAAATGGCTTTCTGCCCTTGAGCAGATAGTTCTGGATCAAGGATTACTTTCAAAGGCCGAGTTTGTTGAAAGACTTGCATTGTTTAGTCAGCAAGAACACCCAGGGCATTCCCACTGAATAAAATAGCAATTCAAAAGATATCTCACTCGTGATAGANATTGTTTCATTACCTGTTCATGGAGGTGACTAATGTNCTCACATAGCGCAAATCGATTTTATGAAAGCCTTGGGGTTAAAAAAATAATCAACGCAGGTTCGTGGATAACCGTATATGGTGGAAGTATTATGCCGTCTGCAGTAGTTCAAACCATGGAAGAGGCATCGAATTGGTTTGTGGACATGCACGAGTTAAATGAGAAAGCCGGCCAATTCATCGCCGACATCACCGGAGCAGAAGCAGGGTTGGTTACTGCTGGTTCGGCGGCGGGGATGGTTCTTGAAGCGGCTGCATGTATTACAGGTCTNGATCCTGCCAAAGCTTGGAGCTTGCCTGATACTACTGGTATGAAAGACGAGATAATCATTCAGCACGCCCATAGAGTTAATTANGATCATAACTACCGTGCCGCCGGTGCTCGTATTATCGAAGTCGGAAACACTGGTATTACTGAAGAATGGGAACTTGAAAGTTCTATAAATGAAAACACTGCAGCTGTTGCACACATCTTTGGACCTAGGCAAGACGGAGCTATTCCACTTCCAAGAGTTGTGAAAATTGCGCACGACAATGGGATACCCGTGATAGTGGATGCAGCAGCTATGCTTCCTCCTCCCGAGAATCTCCGCAGGTTTATAGCTGAGGGTGCTGACATGGTGAGTTTTAGCGGCGGTAAAGGAGTCCTTGGCCCCCAGTCAACTGGAATTCTATGCGGTAAGAGAGAACTGATAGAAGCCGCTTATTTGAGTTCCGCGCCCAACAGCACTGGGATTGGAAGATCGGCAAAAGTATGTAAGGAGGAGATAGCCGGACTGATGACGGCGCTCAAGCTATTCATTGATGCTGACCATGAGTCAATCGCAGCAAATTGGANAAGCAAAAGCCTCCATGTTGTCTCCTCTCTTGATGGAATAGTAGGGCTTAAAGTTCAGTTAATAGAAGCTGATTATGATGCATTAGACTCCGATCTCAATTATGCCAGTGCTGAAATTACATTTTTAAAAGAATGGAGCGGACCCACTAGAGATGAAGTAGTTCAAGCATTGATCAGCGGTGATCCGAGCATACGGGTTGGTGTAGGAGATTCGTTCAGACCTTCTATTTGGATCATTCCGGTAAACGTTAGGGACGGCGAAGAAGAGTTTATTGTTTCCAGACTCAAAGAAGTGATGAAGGTCTAGCTACGTGCGAAAAATGTATTCTCTAATTGTCTTTAATGGCACTGGATACCAGTACTAGTTAGATTGCCAGTGGTGTCTTTACATCTTTCATTTTTGTTGAACTGATGAACAAGCACGATTTGTGAATATGTTGTTCTAAAGAACCTTATCTGCAATTCGCTCCAGTTCAGAAGCAACTTCGCCTTCAGTTTCTTTTAAATCCGGGCGAACAATAACTCTATCGGCTCCCGCATTTACAAAATCAACCGCGCTTTGGCGATCTGGGAGTTGCCCGTAGACCGAAATTGTGATTGAACTGGGGTTTCTGCCACGTTCTGTGGCGAGTGAGTCTAATTGTTTTCGACTGGATTC
>PAOO01000012.1 GCA_002708065.1 Chloroflexota bacterium | reverse complement strand
CAGGTAATATATATCCCTTCGTGGTATTGGTGAGTCTAGATTTCTCTTAAATACAGGGTATCCAAATATTTGTCCTATCCCCGTTGTAAGTATAGAACATAGAATTCTCTACCCTTCATAACCAGCGGCACGCTACTAATTACATTTTTTTCTATGGGAGGGAGAAAGTTTCGCCCGACCCATAATGTCCTACAGTGAAATTAGGCTAGTACCAGACATAGTTCAGTAGCTTACGTGCAGAGGCCNCTGCTANGCTATTNGCNTNANGCTTCTGAATTATCAAANTCCCAACGNTAAGCGGGCTTATCNACGACGAATGGATGACTCTAATAGCGGTGCGCCTAACCTCGACAAAAATCAGGGAGGGCCCGTTCCCACAAATAGGAGTTCTTCGCGTCCTGGTGACAACACTAATCGTATGAACAGCACCAGAGCTCCTGATACAGCATGGAAACGAACCTTAAGCTCACTGAAATTCCGAGAGTTCCGATTTTTATGGCTTGGAATGTTGTTGCTTATGACTGGCATGCAGATGCAAATGGTCGTTCGNAGTTACCTGGCGTATGAGATCACGTCTTCACCCTTTCTGTTGGGGGTAGTAAACGCAGGATTCGCACTTCCTCTCCTAGTACTGTCTTTGTTCGGGGGAGCCATAGCAGACAGGTTGGAACGCAAAAAAATCATTCAGATTGGACAATTAGTTGCGGTAATCCTGTCAACATTTATTGGAGTTTCGATTGCNACTNACGCCATTACCTGGATGCATCTGCTGGGAGTCTCGATGGCCCAGGGTGCACTCTTCTCCTTTCTCATGCCCGCACGGCAGGCCATGATTCCACAACTTGTAGGGAAGGAAAATCTCACCAACGCCATGTCACTTGATGCCGCAGCCATGAGCGCTACNACACTTATAGCGCCGGCGATCGGTGGGGGATTATACAACGTCATTGGCCCCGAAGGCGTATATTATTTGATCTCCGGATGTGGTGTTTTGGCAATCGTGTTCACCAGCATGGTCCAGTCACCTGACCGTGTAACGGCAAGTACCAGAACAGCCATGATGGGCGACATCAAAAGTGGCCTATCTTACGTTGCACACAATCGAATGGTTCTCGTATTGCTAGTTCTGGGATTGCTTACAACGCTGCTGGCAAACCCGTTCCGATTCATAATGCCTGTGTTCGTAGTAGATGTATATGGACTAGGCCCTGAATCCATGGGGCTGTTGGTGACCATCACCGGGCTAGGAGCCCTAGTTGGATCACTTTCGATAGCATCCATAGGAAAATGGCATAGGGGTTTGCTTCTTTTGGCGAGCTGTCTCGTGTCAGGTGTCGCGCTGCTGATGGTCGCTTCAATTCCTTTTTATATTGCTGCAACTTTGATAATGATACCTGTCGGATTAGGCGACTCCGTAAGATGGACCCTGAATCAGGCAATGATCATGGAAGAAGTTGCTGATGAGTACAGGGGACGAGTCATGAGCATATTTATGATGATTTTTGGAATGATACCTTTGGGTGTCCTGCCCGCCGGGCTTTTGGCCGAGACGGTAAATGCTCAGTTCGCAGTGGGTTTGCTGGCAGCATTGCTGCTTATTGTCACTTTTACGTTGTGGGCCAGCCAAAAACAATTGCGGAATTATATGTAGCTAAGTCACATCGCCCTAGCATTTCACACTCATGATGGCATAGAACCTTCTGCTACTATCTGTCATGCAAGAGATGGGCTCCACGCTATAAACCACTAATAGTAATAACCAGTGACGAGCATAAATGGGGGAAGGAAATGGTAATCTCGACATCCACCGTCTTGTACGAAAAGCGAAACGGAGTGGCCTATATCACGCTCAACCGACCTGATTCTCTCAATGCACTGAACCGAGAACTCCGAGGTGGCCTCAACGAAGCCCTTATCGATCTTCGAGACGACGCTGAAATCATTCTCGGCGTGTTGACGGGGGCGGGAGGAAAGGCTTTCTCAGCTGGAATGGACCTGAAAGAACGTGCTAGTTTAGACGCAGAGGGCGAGAGACCTACCGGTAACGCTCGTGGGCCTGGATCTTTCGTTGACAAGGGAGTTTACAAGCCTCTCATAGCAGCCATTGACGGATTTTGCGTTGCAGGAGGATTGGAACTCTCCCTTGAGTGTGATATTAGAATTGCTACGGAACAATCAGAGTTCGGTCTCCCAGAGCCTCGCTGGAGCATATTAGCCGGATATGGTTTGCATAACCTCAATAGAATGATTCCGCTGGGAGAGTCTCTTTATATGCAATTAACGGGTCGCAGAATAACTTCCGAGCGCGCCTACCAGATCGGCCTAATACAGGAAGTAGTAAAAGACAGGAGTGCTCTCTTCGATACAGTGGATCGTGTGGCCGGCGAAATCAAAATGTGTGCTCCATTGGCCGTGCAGGCCATAAAGCAGATCGTTTACCAGGGGCGCAATCTCCCAGTGGAGTATTCTCAAAAATTAGCCGGCCCAATATCCCAACGAATTACAAGTACCGAAGACTCCATAGAGGGGCCGAAAGCATTTTCTGAAAAACGGCCCCCTCAGTGGAAAATGAGGTGAGATAGGTCACCGTGTTGCGTGCAATGAAAGCACCNGCAAAGCATTAACACCTTCCTTTGAGTTCTCTCGTACGGTTGACATGTTCCTGTTGGAAAACTAGTTCACAGCCTGCCTAACTGACCTTTGGTCTATGCTGAATCCAGGGTCGAGCGGCCTCAAAGGCCGCGCTCACTGCCAGCACGGTTTCTTCGTCACCATGACGTCCAATAATGTGAAGCCCAACCGGCATGCCTTCGGAGTCAAAGCCGCACGGTATGCTGGCGGCCGTAAAACCAATTGTATTAATTGGATGTGTAAACGGAAGGAATCCCCACGCAGGATTTGGATAGGGGTCCTGTCCGTCGATCTCCTGTGGATACTGATCTGTTGAGAACGCAGTAACCGCCATGGTCGGAGAGAGTAAAATGTCGTATTTTTCAAACTCGTCTGCAAATTGTTGGATCATACGATCTCGTTCTCCAACTGCCCGAGCATAATCCGATCCCGTGACCTTCGATCCCTCCTCTATAGCCCACCGAGCGTACCAACTGAGAGGATCATCCGGGTCTTCAAGCAAATGACCCTGGGTCAAATATGCGTTCAAACTGAACAATTTAAACCAGGTGTCGAAGGCTCCATCAAGTTTCAAACCTGCATCATCAACATCGCATCGAAGTTCTGCGAACACCATTGCTGCTTTTTCAGAAACCTCTTTTACTTCAGGATCCACTGAGGCGTATCCGAAATCAGAACTCCAACCCATGCGTAACCCCTCGATTCCTCGATCCACAGCACTCTCAAAATCAGGTACTGTTGCACGTAAGGAACCTGGGTCTCTATTGTCGTATCCGGNGATGACTTGGAGAAGTACNGCNGAATCCCGTACAGTGCGAGTGAGAGGCCCTTGCTGACTGGTGTAATTGGCGGCGCTTATCGAATTTACACCTGAATAGTTGGAAACGCGACCCTGGGTGGGCTTGATACCATAAATTCCATTGAAGCTAGCTGGAATCCTAATGGACCCTCCACCATCTCCTCCAGTAGCCAGAGAAGACAAGCCGGCGACAATTGATGCTGCTGCACCTCCACTGGAACCTCCAGACGTACGTTCTGGATTCCAGGGATTACGGCATGGCTCCCCTAAACGGTTCTCATTGGCGCCCAGTAGTCCAAATTCCGGGGAGTTTGTTTTGCCCAACATAATGGCTCCAGCAGCCAACACTCGTTCTACGACCGCGCAATCCGCTTCTGGAATTCGATCCTTGTAAGCTAGTGAACCTCCCGTAGTACGTACTCCCTTAGTCATCTGCAAATCTTTTATAGAAATAGGAATGCCGTGTAGAGGTCCGAGCTCTTCTCCGGCCATAACCGCCTGCTCTGCCTTTCGGGCATCTTCTAGAGCAATCTCTGATGTAACTGTGAGATATGAATGGAGTTGAGGATCTAAACGATTGATGCGTTCTAGATACAACCGAGTTATATCTATAGGGGATACTTCCCTGGTTAAGATGAGTTCCCGAAGTTCTGTTGCCGGTGAAAAGGCCAGATTCTCGTCGATGCTTGACATAGCTTTCCTCCTTGATGAACAGTGTTTGACCACCGATTGTGCCACGCTATATAAGCTGAAGCCAACCACATGTGTTGGATTACGCGGTCAATATATAAATTAGCCTTTAACCGGTCAGTGGTACCCTGGTCCTGATCTGATACTAGGATGAAGATTTCTTAGTTTTTGTTAATAGGCGGGCTAGGCCGACTTGCCAAGAAAATAAATATGGCCCCAACCAACATTACAAAAGCCGTGACGATAAAAGTCATCCTGTAATTCCCTTGTACATCCGCAGCGTAACCTGCAAGAACCGGAGCCGCAATCGTAAAGGGTACGCTCAACGACTGCAGCCATCCTCTGATGATTCCCTGGGATTGGCGCCCGAAGTACTCTCCTTGAAGGGCATTCATTACCGGGGTTCTCATGCCCCAGCCTATGCCATAGAGGACAGCATAAAGAAAGGCCATCCTCAACCCATCCGCAATGCCCAGTACAAATACCGATAAAGCCATCGATAACGTAGCAAAACCTACCAGCATATTTTTGGGAAATTTATCTCCTAAGAATCCTCCGAGCAAGCGGGACGGTATATTACATAGGCTGGCTACCATCCATACGAGGGCGGCCGTGCTCCTTTCCAAGTTCAGTCCTTGCTCCAAGTGAAGAAATAGATGGACCTGTGCGGCCCCCATCCCGAGGTTGCCAATTGCTGATCCGACTGCTACGAGCCAAAAAGCTTGAGTGCTCAGTGCCTGTCGGAGGGTGAAATCATATTCGACAATGGGTGACGATGAGCCTTCGTCAGTTTGAAACCCTTCCATCAAACCATCACCATCTGGCAGCAGTCCGTAGGTTTCAGGCTTTGTCCTAAGCAGCATCGAGCAGGGTATACCAACTATCCAGACGATCAATCCGGTCCCTATTGCCGATTCCCTCCATCCCAGAGACGTTTGCGTTATCACTAGCGCGGGAACACCTATTACCCCCGCTAAAGAGAAGCCGAGAAGCATAATTGACTGGGCTATCGTTCGTTTGCGCCGAAACCAGTTGTTTACAGCCACCGACATGATCAGCAAACCTTGAAATCCAGTACCAAGAGCAATAACGATGCTCGACAGATAATACAACCATANTGAATGNGTCAATCCAAAAAGAATGAAGCCNAGTCCAAGTATGATGACTCCAATAGTTACGATACTGCGTGGNCCAAACTTATCGATCAGGAATCCCTCTATTGGGCCAAGAACTGAGTTTTGAACCTGTGTGACCGAACGTGGCCCAGCCAGCACTGCTCTACTCCACCCAAAGTCTCGTTGTAGAGGGCCTAAATAGCTAGAAAATCCCTGGATCGCAATACCTTGTAAGAATTGGTTGATTATGCCAACGGCGACAATCACCCAACCGTAAAACACTCTTCTGCCAATCCACGGAATTGCAGGCACCTCTAATAGGTGCTTTTCTTGGTCTTCGTTCACATAATCTTCTTAGTTCGCTGTATTTACAACGACTGCAGCGCTAAAGGTCTGGCAATGATGTATTCATAGGTCGATCGGAGCATACATTTCAACATACAAAATATAGAGAACTCATATTCTTTAAGGATAACCTCATATACGTTCGAAATTCCCAATTTTTTGGGTCACAAGACTATCAAAGCAATTTACTTCAAATAACACTCCTATAATTATTCAAGCTCATTCCCCTTTCATCCAAGCATTCCCACGAATAACGACCTTCATGCCGTTCGTTTGTAAACATCGTCTCACTTACCATCAAGGTGCGAAGAGCGTAATAGTTGAAATATCTAAGAGGCTAGGTATGTCAAATAAGAACAAAGGTCCGCTTCAAGGGATGAAAGTATTAGACTGGACCATGTGGCAGTTTGGACCCGTCTCCACCATGATGTTGGCAGATTTGGGTGCCGAAGTAATAAAGATTGAATCGCTGGATGGTGATCATGGTCGCCAGTTTGGCCAGGTAAGCGGCGTTGGAAGTAACTCATACGACAACCTTAGCTCACATTACTTTGAAGTTTTGAATCGACAGAAGTTAGGAATCGCTGTAAATCTCAAGAGCAATGCAGGGCGAAAAATCGTCCTTGAGTTGGTTGAACAATCTGATGTATTCGTCGAAAACTTCCGCCAGGGAGTTGCGGAAAGGTTAGGGTTAGGATGGGAGGATCTCAGCCGTATAAATCCCAAACTGATATACGGATCAGCTACAGGATACGGACCAAACGGTGAAGATTCGGGGAAGCCCGCATTTGCATTAACGGGTGAAGCTAGGTCTGGTTCACTTTGGTGGGGCGGACCAGAGGATGGGGTTCCCTACAACCTTCACGGTATAGCTGATCAGATCGCTGGCATCATGCTTAGCTATGGAGTGTTAGCNGGGCTTATCTACAGGGAAAAACACGGGGCAGGACAAAAAGTTGAAACGTCACACTTAGGCAGCATGATGTGGCTAGGAATGATGAGAGATGGCATCGGTTTGTTGGAAGGGCGGGAACTGGCTCGACAACATCGTAGCAATATGAATAATCCTCTCTGGAATACTTATCGCACAAAAGACGGGAAATGGATCGCCTTATCCATGAGTCAGGGGGAGAGATACTGGCCCATTTTCTGCGATGTGGTAAACAGAAAAGATCTTGAATCGAATCCTAATTTTATTTCCTCCGAAGCGCGGCAAAAGTACAAAAGCATCGTTATCTCCGAGNTGGACGAGATTTTCAACAATAAGACTTTAGATGAATGGGAAAAAATTCTTAGAAGTTCCGATCTGATTTGGGAAAGAGTTCAATCTACACTTGACCTTCCTTCAGACCAGCAGGTTATAAGCAACGATTATTTAGTACCTTTTGAACATCCAGTTCTTGGCTACCGCATGTGGCATCAACTTCCCCTCACTTTTGGGAAAACCCCTGTCACTACCACAAAGATGGCCCCCTCCCTCGGAGAAAACACTGAAGAGATCCTAATAGAACGTCTAGGATATNCATGGGCTGAAATTGAAGTTCTGCAAGACGAAGGGGTNATTCTCTAGGAAACATTTTTACNTTTTGTGTCTGCCGTCAAGTCATGGNTCNCNTTTTNNNNAAAANGTGGCCGTCANTTTCCCAAAAGTCTCTGAGTGNCTCAATCTACTTTCAGNTCACTTTTCACTCCTGCATAACCAAAGTGCTACCATCAGTCAGTCCTGCGGAATAATGATTTAGTAAGAGGGGTTTAGTTNTATGTCTGACAATGAGGAACTAGCAATAGATGGGGGCGATCCCGTCGTATCCGATTCCCTACCCTCAGGAGTGTCCGGTCCAAGCATAGTTGGGGAAGAAGAGATANAGGCTGTTGCTGAACTCTTAAGAAGCCAGGCNCTATTCCGGCATAGAGAAGGCGGCGAAACCAATCAAATGGAACAAGAAGCNGCAAGTTTTCTCGGTGTCAGACATACTTTAATGGTCAACTCAGGCACNAGNGCTCTAATATGCGCACTGACNGGTGTTGGAGTAGGCCCGGGTGANGAGGTCATCATACCCGGTTACACATTTATCGCCACAGCTGCAGCAGTAATTGCCACAGGCGCGGTGCCNGTGATCNCCGAAATAGATGANTCTCTTGGCCTAGATCCCATAGACGCCGAACGCAAGATAACACCTCACACAAAAGCGATAGTACCGGTCCATATGAGAGGTGTTCCTGCAAAACTAAATGACCTTATCGCCATGGCCAGGAGAAATAACCTTCGAGTTGTCGAAGATTGCTGCCAAAGCGTGGGGGCTGAATACATGGGTCAAAAAGTGGGTACTTTCGGGGATGCCGGGGCATGGAGTCTNAATTACTATAAAACTATAAGCGCGGGAGAAGGAGGTCTNGTCTATACCNACGACCGTGACGTGTTCGAACGTGCCTGTTTNGCAGCGGACCCTGGCCTTCCTATGTGGAAAGAAGCCAGTCACGTGTCNGAATGGCAAAACGAACCCTTCCCCAGGCAGACATACAGACCCAGCGAAGTACTGGCGGCAATTGCACGGGTACAGCTAAGCAAAATGAAAATAATTCTGGATCATCAGAGAACCCTGAAAAAAGCGTTTCTTAGTGGGCTAGATGAATCAGGCAGCTATTTTCATCAATATGTTGAAGATCCAGTGGGTGACACAGGAGTGTCTGCATCCGTCATCCTACATGACAAGGAAATAGCAATCGGCTACGCACACGCTTTGAAAGCCGAGGGGGTAGAAGTAGCGACGATATATAACGACGGTTTTCCCGACAGACA
Organism: Chloroflexota bacterium; assembly: GCA_002708065.1. Lineage (GTDB taxonomy): Bacteria > Chloroflexota > Dehalococcoidia > Lucifugimonadales > UBA826 > UBA11795. Next base: position 8,562 of record PAOO01000012.1, on the reverse strand, counting down.
CATATACAGTTATTGGGATGCGATTATTGAAAAGCGTTCCCCACATCCAACTGGATACCCCTGGAAGGACCCTGCCTACAAGGGTAACGTCGAATACTCAAAGGATATGTGCCCTCAGACTTTAGACATCCTAGGCCGAACCTTAAGATTCGATTTCAACATGAACATGACTGAAAATCACGCACGCCTAATGGCAAAAGCTCTAAACAAGGTTGATAGTGCCTTGGGAGACTAGATCAACCGTCGGCGGCTGTTCGCAACCCGCACCGAAGAATCCAATCCCTCACATTGTCCACATTAAACAAATTATGACTGGATGCACTATTGATTCTCGGCAGGAACTGTCCACTTGAAGGAATTCTCACAATGAAACACTTATATCTACAAATCAGACTCCATGATGCTACGATGTGATTTGCGACTGCCGCAAACGAGATTACAGCCACCAGTTGATTTCGAAACGTGAACGTAAGACTTAATGAAACTAATACTAGGAGTAGGACAATGGCGGAGCTGAGAGCGAACCGAGCAAAGCATATGCTCAAACGAGGAGAGACTGTGATCGCGGTGTCATGTACTGACACCGATACGGTTGACACTTTGGGATCCACGGGTGCCGTAGATCTCATCTGGATTGAAATGGAGCATGGATCGGCTACTTGGTCCCAGCTGAGCGACATCTCCCGCGCATGCGATCTCTGGGGAATGACTTCATTGGTCAGGGTCAACAACAACGATCCATGGTTAGTCGGGAGAGCTTTAGATCGAGGCGCTCAGGCAGTAGTGGTTCCACATGTCAACACAAAGGAAGAAGCTCAGAGGCTTGTCACCGGGGGAAAATTCGCTCCAGTGGGAATGCGAGGCATTGGCGGATCACGACAAGGGTTAGGTGTCGCTGACTATACCCGTAAAGCCAACGACGAAATAATGTTGATCGCCCTGATCGAAGATGTCGTAGCAGTCGACAACCTAGACGAAATCCTAACAGTAGAAGGGATAGATTGTTTCATGGTGGTACCCGGTGACCTTTCTCAAAGTATGGGGCCCGAATACCTAGGAAGGCCAGATCATCCTGAGGTCCAATCACTAATCGAGGAATCTATGAAAAAGATTGTTGCCGCCGGATATGCGACGGGTTCGACAGCGAATGACGACAATATAGGGCGCTGGACGAATGCAGGCGGTCGCATGTTCCTCTGCGGCTACCAGGGCTATATATCCAGTGGGCTAAAGGGCTTGCGAGAAAAAAGTAACTCCAAGTAACCTGCATGCCNATACCGTTGCTGTTCACGCCTCTGAAAATTCGGTCTGTCGTGCTTAAAAACCGCGTGGTTGTAGCACCTATGCACCAATATGCAGCTGCGAAAGGATTCCCCACAGACTGGCATTTGGTGAACCTAGGGAGGTTCGCTACGGGCGGAGCAGGGCTCGTGTTTGTTGAGTCAACCAAGGTCGAGCGGCGTGGCTGCGGAACAGTCGGAGACCTNGGCCTATGGAATGATGATTTCATTCCATATTTCCGACGTCTTTCAACCTTTATCAGTGAGCAAAACTCTGTACCTGCAATTCAACTAGGTCACAGTGGTCGCAAGGCAAAACGTTTTCGACCATGGGAGGGAGGTTTACCTCTAACGAAGGAAGGCGCCAAAATCTCAGGAGTAGATGACTGGGAAAACTGGGAATTGGTAGCTCCCAGCCCTCTTGGATCCAGTGACAGCGAGCCGGAACCGAGAGCCTTATCCACTAATGAAGTAAAGCAGACCATCGATAACTGGGGCCGAGCTGCAGCCCGTGCTCACGCGTCAGGATTCGAAGTACTTGAAATACATGCGGCGCATGGATACTTGATTCATCAGTTTTTATCCCCTCAAGCAAATCAAAGAACAGACGAATATGGCGGGTCAGAATTGAATCGGATGCGCTTCGCAATTGAAGTCACGGAAGCCGTCCGCTGCAATTGGCCTGAAGACAAACCTTTGTTTATGAGACTTTCTGTCCAAGACGACGCCGGATGGGGTCCCGATGAAAGCGTCTCTCTGTCACGTATCGTCAAAAATAAAGGAGTTGACGTAGTAGATTGTTCTTCAGGGGGATTAACTGGGAGCCCAGTAATTAGCGCCGGTCCAGTCAGCTATGGGTATCAAGTTCCCTATGCGGAAAAAATTCGAACCGAAGCCGACATGAGGACCATGGCAGTAGGACTGATCGTACATGCGGATCAGGCGGAGAGAATCTTACAGAAGGGGCAGGCCGACCTGATAGCAATAGCTCGAGAGTTCCTACACAACCCCAACTGGACACTAGATGCAGCCTTGAAACTGAATGGACCAGAGGCTTTCAAATTGATTCCACCGGCTTATGAATATTGGTTAGAAAAACGAGCTGAATCTGTTACCGACATAATTCCGTCTACATATTTGTCTGAAACGAATGAACCGGTATTCAACCGGGAATATCAGAATTAAATTGACCGGGATCTCCCGNGGCTGAAATAAGATGGGGCTNTAAGAACTTAAATCAATCACAATATGGCGTTACGCCCGACGAGTTGCAATTCTACTGGAATCCCTCTCCCATGTTAGAAGTTCGGCTCGATCCAGCCGGACGTTTCACGTTCTACCACTTCAAGCACCGCTAAGACCACGTCCTCTCTCCACGGTCTCCCCACAACTTGAACTGCTACAGGTAGCCCTTCTTCTGAAGAACCTCCTCGTACAACCCCTGCTGGCCAACCCGTAACGTTGAAAGCAGATGTATAGGAGTAAAGAAATTTATTCTCTGGAAGAAAACTAGCTCCAGGTTGGACTGCCGGCCTTGCGCTTGCCGGGCAAACGATTACATCATAATCGCTCATAAATCTAATCATCCGACTTCTATAGACATCCACCANCTCTANTACTTCAGTGAAATCTGAAGTCTCCATTACATGCGCATCCTCAAGNCGATTTTTAATAAAAGGAGAGTATTGATCCGTTCCTACATTGTCTAGAATCCTCCTCACCCATGCCCTTCCGTCTCCCGTCGANTTTCGGCTATCTATGTGNCCAATCATTTCTAGNGCTTCTGGTNTNACCTCAGTAATTTNTGCGCCTTCAGATTCCAGNACTGAGGCTGCTTTTANTACCACATCCTTTATATCCTCAGTTGGAGACATNAGACCATTATCTGTATGNACTGCAATTCGAAGCCCGCTTATNGTCACATCCTCAGGGCTCCCGAGTGGCATGGGCACAATTGCAGGATCTTCAAAGTCAGGGCCAGCTATGGTTTTAAGAACCGGGAAAAGGTCCCCAACTCGACGAGCCATCGGGCCATTCTGTGTGAGAGACTCCCCTGCTCCCAAGGCATAGGAAATGCAGTGCCCAGTCCGGGGAACCCTCCCAGATGTAGGCTTGATACCTGCAATTCCGCAACAATGAGAGGGAATCCTAATACTTCCTCCTGTGTCACTACCAATGTCAAACGGTGAACCGGCTGAAGCTATAATTGCCGCGGCACCGCCACTGCTCCCTCCGGGGGATAGGGCTTCGTCATATGGATTGGCAGTCCTACCATANATAAGATTGTTAGTGTCAGCTGCAAGAGTTAATTCCGGGGTATTAGTTTTCCCGAGGAGAATAGCACCCTCTCTACGTAACCGGGATACTAAAACCGCATCTTTATCAGGCACATATCCTTTTCTTCCAAGGGTACCCCAAGTACTTATTACTCCTTCAGTATCAAGAGAGTCCTTTAAAGTCATCGGAACTCCGTGAAGTGCTCCAGTGCGATTTCCATCAGAAATCTCTTTATCTGCCATATCGGCCTCTTCTAGGGCACGATCCCCACAAATCTGAACAACTGCATTTAGCCTAGGATTAATCTCCTCTATCCTCTCCAAATGAGCTTCAACAACCTCGCGGGCTGAAACTGATCCCGATGCAATGCGTGAACCTATCTCCGTCGCTGAGAGTTGAGTAATTTGAGTTTTCACATAAATCTCCTGGTCGGTATTAAAAGGTTAAGTTTTAGTATAGTTACCACAAATTTATGGACAAAGTGTAGTTTCTTTCCATTACACCGAGCAATGGGTATTATGGCGCAGAGGAATTNTAGTAAGTTCATAATCATAAGAATCTATAAGGAAGTGTTCTTAAAATGAAACTTGGTCTATTTCTGATGCCGTCTCACCCACCTGAGCGTTCCCCGTTTGAGGCGCAGCAATGGGACCTTCATTGCCTTAAATTGGCAGACGAATATGATCTTGCCGAGGCTTGGATCGGTGAGCATTTCACGGCACCTTGGGAGCCCGTACCTTCACCTGATATTCTCATTGCTCAAGCTCTGTTGCAAACAAAGAATATCAAGCTTGGCACAGGAGCACACCTGCTTCCTTTCCATCACCCTGTAGAGCTGGCCTGCAGAGTCGCATACCTCGATCATCTGGCCCAGGGTAGGTACATGTTCGGAATAGGTTCGGGGGGTCTGCAATCTGATCATGAGCTTTTTGGTGTGGATATGGAAAACGGGGAGCACCGGGAAAGGACCAGAGAATCTCTGGATATAATCCTAAATTTATGGGAGCACGTTAACGGCCCATTTAAGTACAAAGGGAAATTCTGGGACGTGAATATTCCTGATCCGAAGGATTATGAATATGCCGATTTACGCACACACATTACCCCGTATCAGAAACCCCACCCTCCAATAGGGGTCGCTGGCGCGAGTCCNGGCTCTGACACTTTAAAGATCGTCGGAGAACGAGGTTATATTCCTATGAGCCTAGGGCTAAACGCGGTTTACGTGGCAAGCCACTGGGACGCAGTCAAAGAAGGAGCCGCAGCGAGCGGAAAGACTCCACCTTCTCGAAGGGAGTGGAGAATTGTAAGAGATGTCTGGGTTGCCGAAACGGACGCAGAGGCAAGAGAGAGCGCAATGAATGGTATGTTGGGTCGAGCGTGGAAGGAATACCTGCACCCGCTTTTCTCTTCGGGAGCATATCCTTTTGTTTCATTTATGAAACATGATGAGTCGATGTCAGACGATGATGTAACACTCGAATATATGCTCGATAATCTCTGGCTAGTTGGGTCACCGGAAACCGTCACCGAGAAAATCCGCGAGCTTTATGACACAGTCGGAGGTTTCGGNCACTTACTCTGGCTCACGTTCGATCACGCAGATAACAGTGAGGCATATGAAACTTCTATGAGACTTCTCGCCCAGGAAGTAATGCCCAAACTTTCTGAACTCACGGGTGAATAGTATGGTCGAAGTTTGACATTGCAACCTCTTCCCTCAACTTCTATCTAACGTTGTTGCACAAAGCAAAATTCCCTCGAGAGTTCGCCTTGGCCCAACCAAAAATCTCAATTCTCCCTGTATTTCAATGATCGGCACAAAAAGAAAGCTCCGGCCACAAAATTACCTCCCAAAACAGCCCCGAATAACATGCTAGCCAACATATGCCTTATGGAGAACACTGGCACTCGGAGCACTCCATTAACTAGTGCGTAGTGCGTCTCGACTCCTCGCAATTCATTTGTACCCCAGGCGCCTATAACAGAAGCGAATAGAGCCAAAGCAATAAACATCAACTGGATTCTTTGAGAGCTTTGAGTATTCCACCATGCAAATATGACCGCTAGGCCCGCTGGGATTCCCACAATCAATGTTTGTAATAAAAAGAACGACGCCAACTCCTCGGAGGATGGTCTAAAGGTTACCCAAAAAAACGACCAAATTACCGTGCTGAGTACAATGGCTGCAAACAACCCGAACACTCCCCGGGCAATTACAGTAACTAGCAATTCCATATTTATCATTTATTCGGGACTTCCTCACCAAAATACTGAGGGCCGGAAAATCTGTACAAACGGTGTATCAGGGCAATTGTGAGACCTTGTTCCCAAAGTGTTCCATAATAGCAATGCATTCATCAACGTCGTCTGTCGGGAAATCAAAGGTTAAATGATCTATCCCAGATTCCTCGCATTTCCGGACATCATCAACAACATTTTGGGTAGTATTTATCAATGCAGCGCCCGATCGAATCCTAGATGACAAATCTAGCCCGATATCGGTCAAGTACAGCGTTCTTTTCANAGAAACGGTGATTTCATCGGGAGAGCGTCCCAGTTCTTCACATACCCTCCGTAAATACGGAAGCATCGCGATCACATATTCGGGACTCTGCCTTGTCGGGTGCCACGCATTCCCATATTTTACGGTCCTCCTCACGGCACGACGAGTATGTCCACCTACCCAAATAGGCAGCGGTTTCTGTATAGGCTTTGGCGCAAATCCAATGCCGGAGAAGCGGTAGTGATCACCGTGAAACTCTGGGCGGTCATTGCTCCACAGAGCCTTAAAGATTTGTAAATACTCATCTGTTACCGATCCCCTATCAGAATAAGAAGCGCCGAGTGCATCAAACTCCTCCTCCAACCANCCTACTCCCACTCCGCACACCAGACGACCCGCAGACAACACATCCAGGGTTGCCAACATCTTGGCTTGAACTATCGGATTGCGGTAAGGAACAATAATGACAGATGTCCCAATTTTCACCTTGGTTGTTGCGGATCCCACGAAACTTAGTAAAACCAGTGGATCTAACTGAGGGTCATATGGTCCCGCTGTGAAACGACCATCTTCTGTATAAGGATACTGACTGGTTTGATCTATGGGTAACACTACGTGATCCGATGCCCAGACTGACCCAAAGCCAAATTCCTCAACTTTTTGAGCAAAATGGCACAGGTCATCGCTATTAATAGATTTTGGAAGTACAAAACCATAATCCATGCAAGAAATACCTATCATGATTTCAGATTTTTCGTCACACTCATTTTATCTCTGATCTAACTCGCACGGCTAGGATGAACACAGAAAATTGTTGCGAGAGTTGGCGAATTCGTCGTCGTGGCAGTTATAGTTAAAGTAGNATGTTATGCCCGCATTAAATTTTCGTTGCGGACGCCCTGTGGCTTCTCCGCCTGTAAATATTAGAGGAAAACGAAAACTAGATTNAGGCTTCAAAAAATATCGAGACAACTATTGGTTAAATCAGATTACAGATTTATTCATACCTTACGAGTACGTTGGAGAGAGTGTGACGTACAAGGCATCGCCTACTATGGTAGTTATTTAGATTTTATCGACGTCGCACAGGCNGAATATTTTCGCAATCTGGGAATACTTACACACAATACCNGGNCAAGAAAATTATTTGATCTTNCTGTTGTCAAAGTTACGCTGGAATACAAGAGTCCGGCCAAAATCGANGANCTTATTGANGTACACATTCGAGTGCAAGAAATGGGGTCCACCAGCATGGTAAAGAGATGGGAAATATACCGATCCGGTACAAACAAATTGCTGGCCTCGGGGGAGACAATATCAGTGAATTACGAAAGCGTGTCCGGTGAGTCCAGACCCTTGCCGGATGAAATTCGCAGAGACATTGAAACTTACGAGGGAATGGNGAAAACTCCATAGAAAAGCATTCTATTAATATTTAACCCGATGTATATATAAAAGGAGCGCAGGAATTGGCATCAAAACAATACGATAAGGCCCCGGATATGGTGATCGATACCAACAAGAATTATGAAGCTGTGATAGAGATGGAGACAGGAGGAAAAATCGTCATATCACTCCTAGTGAATGAGGCTCCTAAGACCGTAAATAATTTCGTTTTCTTAGCAAGGGAAGGTTATTACGATGGAATTACTTTCCATCGCGTAATTCCCGGTTTCATGGCCCAGTCTGGTGACCCAGCAGGAACGGGATCAGGAGGGCCGGGCTACAACTTTGATGACGAATTCCATAAGGAAGCCCGACATGACGGNCCNGGGGTCTTATCAATGGCGAACAGGGGTGTCGTGAACGGTATGGGCACAAATGGCAGCCAATTCTTCATCACTTACGCGGCTACTCCTCACCTCGACGACCATCACAGCGTCTTCGGCAAAGTAGTTGAAGGTATGGAAGTTGTGGAAAATNTTTCTGTAAGAGATCCCGCTACCGCAAGGAATTCAGGTGACGCAATGAAGTCTGTGAAAGTCAACGAAATCTGATATTCGGTCGTCGGAAGNTNTCCTGAAACGNTATGCAGNCCTTGTGAAAATNTNNTGNNGCNCNNGAAATATGNTGAAACTCAGGGAAAGTTTNGAAAGGGTATTANCTTACNTNTCGANTNNNTATANTTGTACTCANTNTTTGNTCANTAATATGGTACNTTANNGNAAGTTNTNANTAACCTTANANTACNTNGAANNAATTNCGNNGGAACGTACTGNTNNANACANGTGNGATTNTATNGANGNNGNNGCANTCNANGANANCTNNAAACGAANNNACGAGAGAACGTACCCCTAGAGACATGTGGGATTTTATTGATGGGGCCGCATTCGATGAAATCTCCAAACGAAGGAACGAATCAAAATTCGAGGAATTAACTCTGAATCCAAGCTACCTAATAGATGTAGCGAATAGAGACTTATCTACTACTGTTCTTGGGAAGAATATCAGCTTCCCGGTAATGATTGCCCCTGCGGGTGGGCAGCGACAGCATCATCC
>PAOO01000011.1 GCA_002708065.1 Chloroflexota bacterium | reverse complement strand
TCCCTGCTGCTGCCTCCCGTAGGAGTGGGGGCCGTGTCTCAGTCCCCCTCTGACCGATCGTGCTCTCACACCGGTTACTCGTCTTCGGCTTGGTAGGCCGTTACCCCACCAACTACCTGATAAGCCGCAAGCTTCTCCCAAAGCGGCCGAANCCTTTCTTTCAATCCAGCANGCTGGAAGGAAAGGTACGGGGTATTAGACCAAATTTCTCTGGATTATCCCCCTCTTCGGGGCAAATTACTTACGTGTTACTCAGCCGTCTGCCACTAGCTAACCGGGCAAGCCCGGATCGCTCGTTCGACTTGCATGCATTAGGCGCACCGCCAGCGTTCGTCCTGAGCCAGGATCAAACTCTAAATAATTAACGGTTTCTTTCTACTATTCAGTTGTTAAGGTGCGCTAGGACAAAGCCCCAGCANGACGCGCGTTAAACGCGACGGAGATATATCTTAAACAAGCATTAACTCCGAGTCAACACAAATCTCTGCGGAAAACTCAGATTCCTACAACGGGAGAGCCATCTTTTATTTCCGATAATATTTGCCTGACGTAGGCAACGCTTCTTGCATCCTTTGTAATATGATCGCCGGTTTGAGTGCCCTCCAGGGCAAAATACCCCTCGTATCCCGCATCCAACATAGCATGTATTGCAAATCTATAATCGATATCTCCGTCAGGGAGCGGAACTCGGAGGAAATATGTTCTGTCATGTTCTGGAACGTGAACTCTTTGAAGACTCTTGCAGTGCCAATATTTTGAGTGGGGGGCTAAAGCCATAATTGCCTGTTCGCTCGACTCTTCAGGCTCATCATAATGCCACAAAATATTTCCAAGGTCAGGATTCGCATAAACGTGCTGGCTATCAGTCATTTCCAGTAGTTTCAATGTCGACTTACTGTTGTCTGCAATAGCATGCTGATGCACCTCCACAGTAACATCCGCTCCGATTTCCCCTGCCCTATTACCGGCTTCTCGAAGGATGGAAGCCGTCAATTCAAAATCTTGGTAGGAGGCAAGTTGGCTTGAGCCTGGCTGAATTGCTCGACCTGGACTTATTGGTCCTAAAGTCTTATTTCTCGGAACGCCTGACAATGCACTGTTTACAATACCAACTCCTAACCATCCTGCTATCTCAATAGACTTAAACAACCTATCCCTATTCTCTTCCCCCACTATTGGAGTGCACAGCACACCGCCGGCCCTCATAGAGACGCAAGGTGTCCCAGAGTCGCTAAGCATCTTCTGAAGTTCGCTTACAGATTGTTTGGTCGCGTTATGGCCGCCAAACACCTCAAACCCAAGCTCTATCCCATCAAATCCTATTTCTCTCACCTTACCCAGGAAGTTTGTTAGAGCCGGTTCCGGTTGTAGATTCCATCCCTCCTTCGCTTCATGAGGATAGACCGTACTTCTTCTGAACGCATACGCAATCTTCACTTATCTCTCCTTTTTCAAACAGCTTTCAATCCAAATGACTTTTGGGCAATATCAACGATGTACCTGCTTATTGAAAGAGATGAGGTAGCCCCTGGCGAAGGTGCATTCAGAACATGAATCGCATTCTCTGTTTCAGCTATGCTGAAGTCCTGAAGCAACTGACCTTTTGTATCGACAGCTTGAGCTCTTACGCCGGCCCCAGGCTGTCCAAGATCTTCACCGGTTATCTCAGGCATAAGTGTTTGGAGAGATTTCACAAACACTCCCTTCAATGCTGAGCGGTATTGCTCATTAAACCCCACCTTCCAGTACTTAGCTGACATCTTCCAAAAACCAGGATACGCAAGTGTACCCAGCGTATCTTTAAAGTTGAAACTGGTTTTAGAGTAACCTTCTTTGGCCAAGGNAAATACCGCATTGGGACCCGCTTCTACAGATCCATTTACCCTGCGAGTAAAGTGAACACCCAGGAAGGGAAGGCTTGGATCCGGTACAGGGTAAATTAGGCCCTTAACCATGTGGGCCTTTTCGGGAACAATCGAAAAGTATTCCCCTCTGAATGGGATTATCCTTACCCCGATATCAACCCCCATCATTTTCGCAACTGTGTCAGCATGTAGTCCGGCACAGTTGACTAAGTTCTTTGCTGAAACTGTTCCTGCAGTTGTCTCTAAATATATTACTCCGTCGCGCCTTGCTATTGATTCCACCCTACCTCCTGTAATGAGATCTCCACCGTTCTCTCCAAAGGTCCTCGCGTAAGCGCGGGACACCTCCTTGAAATCGATAATCCCTGTATTGGGGGAGAGGATGGCTTTTACACCAGCAGAGTGAGGTTCAATGTCTTTTATTTCGTCTCCATCAACCATCCGCAGNCCCTCTGCTCCGTTTTCAGTTCCGCGTCTGAGAAGGTCCTCCAGTCTTGGTATTTCATCGTCGTTGATCGCTACTATCAGCTTGCCACACATTTCATAGCCAATACCTTGTTGGTCACAGAATTCACGGAGAAGTTTTCCCCCAGTGGAACAAAAATTAGCTTTTTGAGATCCAGGGGCATAGTAGATACCAGCATGAATCACACCACTGTTATGGCCGGTTTGATGGATAGCTACTTGTTCCTCTTTTTCAAGTACCACAACTTTCAGANTCGGAAATTCCTCACTAACTCTCATTGCGGTAGCAAGGCCTATTATCCCTCCACCAATTACCGCGAGATCGTAATTNCCATCCAACATATTTCCACCATAAAACCACANGTATATTTAATATCAGAATCTTACCGGACTGCTCCCGACCCTTAGTCCGGGCGATTCTAGCACGTAAAATTAGAGCCTTTTAATNATTTGGCAGATAATTATGATCTAATTGATCTGATATGGTTCGANCGCATNAGGGCAAATAAGATCGCTTGCCTGTAAGGAGATTTTAAACCGATGACAAGGCAAGAATGGCCGGAGCTCAAAGACGTGCTAGCAGCGAGACAGCGCATCTCGCAATACATCTCCAGAACGCCCTTATACAGGCATATTGCGCTAGATAAATTTGTGGGAGCGGAAATTTACGTAAAGCACGAAAACCACCAGATACTAGGGGCATTCAAAGTAAGAGGAGGCGTGAACCTCGTTTCACAGATGTCTCGAGAGGAACTCGGTAGAGGTTTATCTACTGCTTCNAGCGGAAACCATGGACAATCTATCGCTTATGCAGCCAGACTGTTTGGCGCTGACGCTCATATTGCTGTCCCCGAGGGAGCGAATCCCGGTAAAGTTGATTCAATGAGAAACCTTGGAGCCGAAGTAATACATTATGGTCCTCATTTCGGCGCTGCGAACGATTACATTCAAGAATTATCTAGGGAAAAGGGTTACAGATACGTTCACGCGGTCCAGGATACAATCCTTTATGCAGGTGTCGGAACATATACTCTGGAAATAATGGAGGACTTACCTGAACTGGATACGATAATAGTTCCAGTTGGNGGAGGTAGCGGNGCTTGTTCGACGGCCATAGTTGCGAAATCAATTCGTCCTGATGTAGAGGTCATCGGAGTACAAGCTTCGTCCGCGCCTGCCGTCTATAACTCATGGAAGTCAGGGANTCTCCAGACTTCGCCGATGAATAGTATCGCAGAAGGGCTGGCAACAAACTCTGCGTACGAACCTGCACTCTCGATTTTGATGGACAAGTTGGATGACTTCATTCTTGTCTCGGATGAAGAAATGGAAGACGCTGTTCTGATGCATCTGCAACATACTAGAAACTTAGTGGAACATGCGGGAGCAGCAAGTCTGGCGGGTGCTATCAAAATCCGGGAAAATCTTGCCGACAAAAAAGTCGTACTTGTAGCTAGCGGTGGAAACCTGTCTATGGAACATCTAGTCAGAGCGCTGGAAAGATACAAAGACTAACGCTATGAACAACATACCTGAATCATCGAAAGGGTCTGATCTATTTCCAGANTTCGAAGATCTCTTCGAACTCATCAAACTGGAGGTAGCTGGGCTAAGCGACCGGCAGCTCGATTATACCTCTACGAGGTGGACCTGGTCAGAGTGGAGCATCAGGAACCAGCTGAGCCATATGGCATCGTTAATTCCTCGCTGGTTAGTCGTCAGGTGGGGTAACGAGCTGTTTCCTCAAGGTAACCATGGAATCCCAGACCTAGACTCCATAACAAACTCGCCTTCCGACCGTAGATTAGACGACCAGATCTACTGGCAGAAAAATAAGATACTATGCTCCCTTAATCAATACCTTGTACTAGCCTGCGATGTTTTAAAAGAAAGAAATGTTGGGTACCTGAGGAGTCGTATCGTAAATAGGAGCGCCACACCTCAGTGGAAGTCAATGTCACGAGCACACCACACGGGAATTACCGCAGAAGGNGATCCNGCCTCGGGTACCATGACACTAGAGGCTACTTTCCGTCACATTTACTTTGAAGAGGTAACCCACTTGTACAACATTCAGCGGCTCAAGAAAGCACAAGGCCTTCGACCATCAGTGAATGTACCAAAGGTTGGTTACTGGATGCTTGATGACTGGGACAGAAGCGAACCCTAGATCAATTAGGCCTTACGGAGTAGACGATTTCTATACTCCTCAGTTACTTCGGCGATCGCTCTTGAGGGCAACGGTGAATCGTGCCTTACAGAAACACTGCGTGCAGCTGACTCTATAAGTCGAACTCCCCCTTCAAAATCTTGCATTGAAACATATTCCTCTCCGACATCACCTTTCTCGTCCATAATTGATGTAGTCGCGTTGTGCCAGTTACCTAGGGCAAAGGCAATACCCGTTGTTCGATATCCATTAACAGCAAATGCACTAGCTTCGCACGATCCTGCACTCATTAGTTGGCGCTGACATCTGAATTCTGAATCTTCTTTTAGAATATTTTCCCGACCCATTATCAGTATTTGTTCAGCTTCTGCATTAAATGTATAAGAGGCGTCCCCTGTCCGTATAATCGGTCCGCCNCCTTGTATTACTCCAGGTATAAGTGAACTGGTTTCAACAGAAACAACAAAAGTATTTTCCGGCAGGGTTTTCTCTCCAGATAACAACCTGGCACCAATTAGTCCTACTTCCTCCGCCCTCGTGAAAACGCCGTATACATCACTCTCTGGGGGGTCCGCTGATATCGATTCAAGGGAGGCCAAAATAGCTGCACACCCGCCCAGGTCATCTAGGGCTCTCATCTTTATTGTGCCGTTCTCTACTATCATGTCAGGTAAATCAAACACTATCGGGGTTCCAATACCCAGTGGTGCTTCCGATCGGACATAAACTCTTCTCTTACCCAGCTCTGGTAACGGTTCCAACCTGCAAGAGGCACGTGTACCACTACTATCGAAAGAAAAAGCATTTACGTTCTTTCTCAAAGCAGCTAAAGGAACTCCTCCAAGCGCGCCNGCAACCACAGTACCNTNTNNGTCTTCGATTACTTCGAATCCTGGGTGATCCATATGTGCCACAAATGCGATAGGGGNTTCTAANCTATTCGTTCCAGTCACCTTGGCTATNACATTTCCATAATCGTCTAAGATGAATGGGATAGCCATAGTGGTCAATATACTTTCTATCCGGATCGATACCAATCGCTCATAGAATGATGTCGCTGGATTTTCACCAAGTGACCGAAGAATCTGGATAGCTCTCCCAGTGCTCTGCATCGTATTCACGTTCCTACCTTTGCCTAATGAACATTTCATACTATTCTTGAGATGGATATACCTCTGTCATATACTGCCACAATCGGCCCGTTACAAGCCATGGAACACCACTGCAAGGTAACTAAAACCGGCTTCGACGACGTCTAAACTTTCAAAACGGACTATCAGGAGGCAATATGGAGCTCGGCTATTTCACAATGCCCCTTCATCCACCAGGCTCTAACATTACCCAGACTCTCGACGATGACCTAGACCAGATAGTGACTTTGGATAGGCTAGGATATCGAGAAGCATGGATAGGAGAGCACTTTACTGCGCAGTGGGAGAATATACCCGCACCCGATTTGTTCATCGCCAAAGCGATCGCATTAACGAAAAACATAATTCTTGGAACCGGGGTTACATGCATGCCCAATCATAACCCGTTTATGATCGCTCACCGGATAGCGCTGTTAGACCATCTCGCACATGGCAGATTCCAATGGGGTGTAGGATCTGGAGGTTTCCCTGGTGACTTCGAAGTGTTCGGTTTTGATCCCCAGGAAGACGACCACAGACGAATGGCTCGAGAAGCCGTAGAACTAGTCCTACGAATATGGGAAGACCCGAAACCTGGCAGATATAAGAACGACTTCTGGGATTTCACTATCCCGGAACCTGACGAGGAGGTGGGGCTCAGATTTCATCTCACTCCATATCAAAAACCACACCCACCAATCGGAGTCGCAGGCGTCTCTCCAAAATCAGACACCTTGTCACTTGCAGGAGCGAATGGTTGGATACCTATGAGTATAAATCTCGTCCCCGGCAACACTTTAAAGGGGCACTGGGAAGCGGTGGAAGCAGGAGCTCAAAATACGGCGAATGAACCAGACAGAAGTCAATGGCGTATCGCTAGGGAGGTCTTCGTGGGTGAAACCAGCGAAGAGGCGAGAGAAGAAGCCCTAAACGGCATCTTGAGAAGAGATTTTGACAATTATTTTCATAAGCTCATGACTAAATTAGGTATGCTCGGGTTGTACAAGAAGGATCAGAACATGCCAGATATTGACGTAACTCCGGAATACGTAATGGAAAATGTCTGGATTGTTGGAAACCCGGATGAAGTGGAGGGGAAGCTCCGATCACTTCATGAGGAAGTGGGTGGCTTCGGCGTGCTTTTAGCTATGGGACACGAGTGGTCACCAGTCGACAAATGGAAGCGATCGATGACTTTGCTTGCCAAGGAAGTTATGCCCAGGCTAGCAGATCTATAAGCATCATGGGTGAACTAGTTCTTGCGAATCTGGGTCGTCGTCTCGCGTTATGCGAGCTCATTGGAAAAAGCCCCGACACCAGACGGGAAATACTTAAGGTTGGCAGAAATAAAGAAGCAAAAATCCCACCTGACAAGATAATTTACCGAACAGGTCTTAATATAGCTTCTTCCGAAGATATAGTTTCTTTTTCAAATAAGTGCGATCAGATCGCCTCTTCTCTGAATATATCAGAGGCTTGGGAATTGCTGCTGGACGAAGAAAGGCTCTTGACTGCGAAAGAAATCGCCGATTCTTGCATCGATCATCATGGATATCCGGAATATATAGTGGCTGTGTATCTGGCTATTAACTCAGATTCCATTTATTTTGAACAAGAAAACCATGGGTTCAGAGCGAGAAGTTCTGCTCAAGTGAAGGAGATATTAATAGGTAGAGAAAGATTGGCCAAGATAGAGCGGGATGAAACGGACCTGCTGACATCATTGGAGAAAGGTCTCGTACCAGAATCTTTCACTCAACACCAAATGGAGTCGCTTAACCATATCCGAGAATTCGCTATTCATGGTGATGAATACAGGCGAAGTGTACGTGCACAAGAACTGTTAAAACGATCTACAACAGGTAATGCTTCGCAACTTCAAAGACACTCGTTCGAAATCCTTGTGAAGGCCGGGATTTTAGTAGAAGACGAACCTCTAGAGATTGAAAGGGCCGGAATTTCAACCGCTTTCAGCAAACCGGTTATGGAAGAAGTTAAGAACTCCATACACCAAAATGATTTGATGATGAACTTGACAGCAATCCCAACTTTTACAATCGACGACGATGGGACATTGGATAGGGACGATGCGTTCTCTTTAGAAAATGGAAGTCTCTGGATCCATGTAACAGATATGACCGAGTTAGTTTCGGAAGATGGTGAGATAGATAAAGANGCCAGTAATAGAATGGCTACACTCTATATGCCCGATGATGTGATTCCTATGCTACCCCCTGANCTGTCTGAAGAATTGGGAAGTCTTAAGCCAAACGCTGTTCGCCCTTGCCTCTCTCTGAAGCTTGATAAAGAATCTGATGGTTCTATTTCAGATTGGAGTTTTCATAGAACTATAGTTAAGAGTGATAAGGCGATCAGCTACGAAGAAGCTGACAGAATTCTATCTAATCCTGAACACTGCTTATATCAGTTGTTAGCAGAAGTGCTTTCACTAACCACTTATTCCCGTGATGAACGATTTAGGAAGGGAGCTCTCACACTTAACAGAACTGAGATGAAAGTTAAAACCAATAGTGCCGGCACCGTAGAGGTTAAAGTTTCCACAAGAGATTCGGCATCTCGGACAATGATAGCCGAGCTTATGATCCTCTATAACCGCCTAGTTGCAGAGTATTGCCATGCTAATGGTCTTCCTGCCTCATACAGACTTCAGGCACCTCCGAGGGCAGAATTCCCCGATAGTCTTCCAGACGGTCCTTTAGGATGGTATATCGCAAGTACCTTGTTGAGAGGAGCAACACTATCAACCATTCCTGGAACTCATTCTAGTCTAGGCGTAGAAAAATATACGCAGGCGAGCTCTCCGATCAGAAGATACACAGACTTGTATCTCCAAAGACAGCTGATTCACTTTATCGAAACTGGTCAGAGAAAGTATTCAGAATCGGAAATGGCATCTGTAGGCGGGAGAGGGGATTTGCAAGTGAGGGAATTAGCCAGGATCGAGGTCCAGAGAACAAGGTACTGGTTCCTAAAATACTTGCGAAACAGATATCTGGAAACCGACGACAGCTCTGTATTGAAGGCAATCGCTCTAGAAAACGGTGGCGAAAGACAAGATATGTTTGAACTATTCAGTTATCCATTTAGGGCCAGATGCACGATCCCTGAATCGGTGAATCCTGGGGACTTAATCAATGTGCGACTTACAGGGATCGACCTCTGGCATCGATCCGCTCAGTTCACTTATGTGAACCTAGTCTAAACTNATTAGCCAAGCGATTTCTACATCCATTAAATATTTTNCTNTAACAGAACATCCCTAACATTTGGTGATGTATATCTCNAATTTTTCCGACGTTTGTCAATCACGANCATTANCGCGCAAGCTACGATGAAAGAACTTCCCAACACCAAGACCAAACGGAAGGCACCGCGGAGTGCCTGATCTCCGACACCGGGAAGGCCGAGGCCAAGCACAAGCGAACTTTCCGGTAGGGAACCGTTTCCAGAGCCTACAATGACCTCGCTTCCAGAAAGAGCCACTTTCAATGAAACAGNTTCGCTGTTCCCTTCCCCGTTCACAGCTAGGACTTNAAACTCATAATTCACCTCTTCTGAAAGTCCTTGAAAGACAACATCCAGTCTGGACGCATTTGTAGTCGTCGCAAGGATGCCTGGGGCCCCNGACACCAGATATCCAGTTATGGGCATGCCTCCGTCTGCAAAAGGCTCAGACCAGGAAAGTGAAATCCCNGTATCAACGATAGTGGCTTCAAAACCAACGGGGGGAGCAGGAGGCAAAAAGGGAAGTCTGGCGAACCCATATCCCCAAGTATTATTAGGGACCTCGTCACGGGGGTCTGCAAACGATTTCAGGTAACCAACAACCTGNGCCGGAGTTAAATCCGGAAAGCGTTCTCTAACAAGTGCTGCGAGGCCTGNAACATGAGGTGCCGCCTGACTAGTCCCNTTCCANACNGATCGAGAGGCCGTATCTACACCATCCGGACCGACTATGTCTGGTTTAGTCCGCCCGTCAGGTGTCGGCCCTCTTGAGCTATTTGGATTTATTAGGAAGGGGTTAGTTACGCTCGCTGCTCCTACTGCGAGCATTCCCGTATTATTGCTTTCCGACGGGTTGGAGATCGAATAACCAGAAGTATAAATTGCAAAAACTTGGCTTGTGTAGGCTTGTAATTGAACCCATGCTGGTATAGGACCAGACATCCCTACAACTGCGAAACTATAACGTCCTGATTGTTCCGGCATGTATGAGAGGATTTCTGTAGGCAATTGCCCTTGCGCGCCCGATTGCAAACCAATACTTTTGGCTACAGATTGTTCAATAGTTGACCCATAGGGATACAAGTAAAGGTTCAAATTGGTGGACGGGTTTTCCCATGAATCATTCCACCGTAATTGCAGAGTAAAAGGTTCGCCCTCCACTAATTGGACANAATTNGAATTCGTATCGACATCGAAATTTAGTACGGAATCCTTATCATAGTCGGCGAAAATACCAAACCATGTTGACTTTCTCTCGTTTCCTACCCCATTTATCCAAGTTATTCCGTTTTGTACTGCGTAGTTCACCGTATTAAGCGGGCTATCGCTTCTTTGTGAAGTACCATCTCCGGGGCCGTCCCATAGCCACCCCATCGAATGGTTTATCACGACAACCCCCTCCGACACCATCCACTCAACAGTGTCCCTCAGTGTCGCGGGGCTTTGTGGGTTTGCTATGTACAAAGCNGCTTTAGGAGCCACATCCATGACTAATTCCGAGACTGAAGTGCCGTGATCGGAATNGGTTTCACAAGCTGAGATATCATTCTCGGTCCAATCTANAATAGACGAATAGCAACGAGAATATACTAACGATGGTAACTCGATTCCCATGTGATCGGAGAATTCTTTGAATCCTCCGTCAATCACCCCTATTTTTACAGCTCTTCCCGAATATCCCCTATCATTCCAAATATCTGAACGGATCATTGATACTGCATTGCCAGTAACACCTGAAGTTTTTCCCTCATCGAACGATGCCGGAGGCGTTAGCACCTCAATTTTCACGACCTCNCTCCTATTAGCTAAAGGAACTAAAAGCTCCTTCGGGACTAAGGCCTCCAGATAGTCATCCCCTATAGAACCGACTCTTCCACCCCACATATGAAGAAGGAGTCCAAGCTTATNGGGGCCTTCGGTGACACGCACCGAAATCNGGAACCATTCCTTATCTTCAGAAAAAAGGGATTGGCGGNCTACCGGCACCCTTAATCTAGACGCCAGCATAAGATTCAGTGGGGAATCGAGTTTGGGATGAAAGTTATCCAGTAGAGACACCTCAAAAGGCATGTGTTCAGCGACATCGAAGGAACCCTCATTTACTCTTTCACTCCCTGATACCTCGTTTCCAAGGAAAAATCCATCGAACATCAATAAAAATGTAAAAATGAGAGTTAAATTAAGTAGTTTCCTTACGGACATCGTAATGGCAAATCGTATGTGAAAATATACATTCTCATTAGTAGTCCATGCCTCGGGGTGGCCGGGATCGAACCGGCGACCTCCTGTTCCCAAAACAGGCGCGCTACCGCTGCGCCACACCCCGCATGCTTGGAAAAATCCTTTCCAGACTACATTCTGACATGTGAGAGGTAAAGCACCAGTGTTTTCTTGTAACGTTTCGGTTCCCACTTAAATTTTCTACTTCAGGCACGAAAAAAACGGAATGGAAGTTACTTTGTGGCTCCTCCTATGCGGGTGAGTTAAGTTCCATATACAATTCGGGCTCTCGTAGATTTGACTAAGGTAGCATGTCTGAGATTTAGACCTAACTGATGTCAACTCTGCGAAGGGTTCATACTCATGAGGAGGTATTAGTCATGGCTATAGTAGGAAGCGGTGATCACAGATATGAGAGAGTGCCTTCATGGCCCGAAATGCCGAAATATTGGGCCTTTGGGGCAGCTTCAGATGGTGCAGTCAATTCTAAGGATGAAGTCCATATTTTCAGTAGAGGAGAACATCCTCTAACAATCTGGGATACAAATGGTAATTTTATATCTTCATGGGGAGAAGGGACTTTCTCCGCCAATCCACATGGCATCTACATAGCACCAAACGATAACGTCTGGCTAGTTGACCGGGATTTTCACATAGCGACTGAGTATACCCCTGGAGGACAGGTGATCAGAACCCTAGGCGAGAAACTGGCACCATCTCCATCGTTCCAAGGAATTCCCTTTAATATGCCCTCCGGACTCGCTATAGCTCCAAACGGGGAACTATTCGTGTCAGACGGATACGGAGGCCACCGGGTGCATAAGTTCAGCCCTGAAGGAGAGTTACTGCTTTCCTGGGGAAAGCAAGGAACTGGCCCGGGAGAATTCGCTCTTCTTCACAATATATGGGTGGACAAAGACAGCAGGATCATTATATGCGACAGGGAAAATGATAGGATTCAGATTTTCGAAGATGATGGTAGCTTTGTTGAGGAATGGACAGACATATCTAAGCCAGGCGACGTGTGGGTTCATGAAGACTTAGTCTACTGTGTAGAACAGGGGGAGCATGGCGGTGTCAGTATATGGACCCTCACAGGGGAAGTCGTTTCCAGATGGAAGATTGATGATGAACCCGGAAGAGGTACCATAATCGGGGGCCATGGCATAACAGTGGATTCTGAAGGATCAATATACGTAACTGAGATAGGAATCGGCGAGAGAGTTTCCAAGTTTGTCCGTGTCTAGAAAGGAAATACGCATTATTTAGATTTGGATAAATCCTTATGAAGGAGCTTTAGAAATAGACGAGCAGCGCATACGAGAACTTCTGGAAAATATACAGAGTGGCCGAACCGATGTTGACTCGGGAGTAGCCGAGCTAAAGGGTCTACCTTTCGAGGATCTAGGTTTTGCTCAAGTTGATCACCATCGCTCTATACGACAAGGCTTTCCGGAAGTGGTCTTCGGACAGGGGAAAACACCACAGCAAATAGCCGATATTTCCTCCGCTATTATGTCGCGTTCGGGCAGGCTCCTCGTCACGCGAGCAAGTGAAGATGCATTCGCCGCCGTAAAAAAGCAGCTGCCAGAAGCAGAATATGAACAGTCGGCTCGAATCATTACCGCAGGAAAGCCGAAAAACGAATCCAGGGTGCCAGGCGTTCTCATCGCCTGTGCTGGGACATCCGATCTCCCGGTCGCAATCGAGGCAGCGCTGACTGCAGAAATGATGGGGTGTGTTGCGGAACGTATTTTTGACGTTGGCGTAGCAGGTATACACAGGCTATTCGACAAGCTAGACAATCTGAACGAGGCCCGTGCTATTGTGGCAGTGGCTGGAATGGAGGGCGCCCTTCCGTCAGTGATTGGAGGACTGGTGGACGTTCCGATCATAGCTGTTCCAACAAGTGTTGGGTATGGAGCAAGCCTCGGGGGAATTGCTGCACTGTTAGCTATGTTA
>PAOO01000010.1 GCA_002708065.1 Chloroflexota bacterium | reverse complement strand
TGCAACAGAGATAGGTATGTATACAAAGCCTATGGGAGCATACCCTCTTATTTCCATATGGCTCATAGTGGAAGATGCTAACGGATACCGCCAAATTATCACATTGGGAAGGTCTGGGCTGAGAACTTCCGAGTGGACCAGACGAGCCGCGCCTATCAATAAACGATTAGTCCAACCCCTTAAGATAGTGTCGATTCAGATAAGCGAGCCAGGATTCGGCCCTTCAGGAACAGCAGGTTCGATTCTTATAGACGACGTCTTTGCAGTGAAAGATGGTGCCGATGTCGTCATAGAGAGCTTTGAAAACCCTAACATCTGGACTGTCATACCGACATCGTCAGTGGATTCAGATTCTCTGTCGCTATCCCCTTCAGCTGCAGTAAGCGGTAGCTTCGGGGTTGTTTTCGAATTTGGGAAAGAGGCAAATCATGGAGTCAGGGGAATTTATCTGCCTGAGTATGGTTCAGCACTTCGGGTCATAGCAAGCGACTCATTTCTTTCATCTACGGGCCTCAGCGTGGGCAATTACTCACTAGTGGAGATATCTGGAGTACTAGTGATTGTTCACATCGTCGATAGCGTTATCTACTTCCCTACACTGGATCCTTTAGGTAAAGGGTTTCTTATAACAGACCTAAACGCTCTCATATCTCATCTGTCCTCAGTAAACCCGCGAACAAGAAAAACTCCCAACGAAATTTTTCTTCAATTATCAGAGTTAGGAGAAACAAAAGAGTTAGCTAAGGAATTGACCACGTTAACAGGCACATCAGGAGAAGTGGCAGAAAAGCAAACGATGTTGGCGGAAGTTCAGAACGATCCTCTGATATCAGCCGGCTGGAAGGCATTAACCCTAGTTTCTATTATGATCTCACTGTTTATGACTACAATGGGTTATTTAGTCTACGTCGTGTTCCTTTCAGATAGGGCTCGGTCAGAGATGGGATCGTTGAGGTCACTCGGGCTTTCTCGTATCCAAACCGTTGGGCTTGTAGCACTTGAGCACTCCGTTATAGTGGCCATGGGAATTGGAATCGGTACATGGACGGGCTTTCAGATGACTAAACTCATGGTTGATTCTGTCACAATTTCCGAGAATGGTGGCGCGGTTTTGCCTCCCCCGATATTGACGACGGACTGGGCGGTACTTGGGATCGTAGCGGCTTTATTCACACTCGTTTTCCTTGTTTCAGTAACACTCTTGGGGAAATATCTCTTCAGTATGAATCTTGGCACCCTTGCAAGGATGGAGGAGTGATCCATTGCTGATCCAATCCATGGAAAGACTGGCAACAGCTTGGCCAATGGTTATAAAACGAAGCCTAGCTAATTGGAAGTTGTTTTCCTCAGTGGTCCTTGGAGTTCTTCTGGCCTCAGCGGTTATGGCCGGTACCGTAATTTTCTTTGATTCATTGAGAGACATAGCCTTGGATAAGGCTTTGGCACAAATTGATGATCNAGATGCTGACATTCTCATGCAGGCTGAAAAGGGCCCAACGAATAGACAGGAATACGGGAAAGTTTCCGATCGGGTGAATTCNGTTATTGAAGGTTTGCTAGCCCCATATTTAAATAAGGTTACGGCAGCAGGAAAGTCCTCAACGTTTTTTCTTACGGTGCCNGGAGATGAAAATAGTGCTGGAAAAGATAACTCCCGTGCTTTCGTAGCTTACGTCCCTGACCTCGAAGGCAGGATCCAGATAATAGATGGAGTTGGAATGCCGCCGGCTGTAGGTAAGACTTCTTCGGATGGCATATTGATCCTTGAGGCAATAGCCCCGGTTCACGAAGCAGGTATATTGAATGCTTCAGTGGGATCAAGGTTCTCATTAGTTCCCTACTGGGATGACGCTTTGCCTTATGTCACCGTGGAAATAGTCGGTTTATTCGAACGAGCTACGCCCACGGATCCTTCTTGGATCATGACTGACAGGGTGTTGATGGCATCTGCGGGATCAAGTTTCAAAACCTTGCCTCTATATGTTACCAAGTCGGCTCACATGGATATTCTTGGTGCAGCCCTGCCAGATATGGTGAGCACTTACGGTTGGCATCTGGATATAGACCTAGAAAAGATCAATTCTTCTAATGCTGTTGATGCCAAGGAAAATGTTAGATACGTCGACCGACTCCTGGGTTCCGAACTGAATCGGTATCTGATGAAAACTCAGATTGACACATCCCTTGAAGAGTATGACACTCGTTTGCTTTTCACTAAGCTTCAGATGTTTGTAGTCCTAATCATGATCGCCCTAGTTGTCCTCTACTACGTCGTTACTTTGTCNTCGCTTNTAGTTGAGCAACGACGATTCGAANTCTCTCAACTCCGCAGCAGGGGGGCAAGCGCATCACAGATCTTGGCGGTCTTTGTACTCGAAGGTGGAACGCTTTCAATACTCGCTGCCGTTTTGGGACCTCTTATTGCAGCAGGCTCTATAGGCTTACTTGGCTTCACTCCCGCNTTCTCAGGACTAAGTGACGGGGAATTCCTGCCTGTGAGGGTGACAAATTCAGCTTACGGTATGAGCGTTCTTGGTGCACTGTTGAGCTTTTCTGCACTTATGATTCCAGCTTTCCAGGCTTCCAGGATATCTGTTACTGCGCAACGATCTGAGTCAAACAGGCCAAACCAGAAGTCTTTTGTCCAGCGTTACTATGTGGATGTGGGTCTGCTACTAGTTGGGATTGTTCTTTTCCGGCAACTCACTGAACAGGGGTCAATGGCGGCAAGGGGAATTCTGGGAGAGGTTGCGGTGAATCAATTGCTCCTAGCAGTGCCGGCCGTGATATTGATAGCCGGAGCAATGGTGCTTCTGCGTTTGTTCCCGTTGGTAATGAACCTAATTAGTCGCGTATTTGCATCACGTATTCCAGCCGGTGTCGTACTGGCAATATGGCAGATGTCGAGGAATCCCAGCAACTATGCCAGATTGTCACTACTTCTTGTATTGATGACCGGGCTCGGGATTTTTGCTGCCAGTTTCGGAGGCACTTTGGACCGTAGTTCTCAAGACAGAGCGCTTTACAAAATAGGTTCTGATCTCAGGCTAGAATCCGTATCGATAAACAGCATGGGGGTGAGCAGATCGATCACGAGGAGCTACAAAGATGTAGACGGTATAGAGACCGTAAGTCCGGTTTTACGTGGGTATGGGTCTGATCTCACAAATAGATTCAGTGGTGAGTCTATAACGTTTCTTGGTGTTGAGCCTTCCACTTTTTCAGATGTAGCGATATATAGGGACGATTTTTCAAAGGCCGGCTTAGAGAAGCTACTTTCATCTCTTGAGCATGATAGCAGCCCAACAGGTATTCAATTGCCCGAAAACACCCGGGCCCTAGGTGTTTTGGTGAAGGTGGACAGGGCGAAGCCCAGCGTGGCGCTTGTTGCCAGGCTTCGCGACGCTAACAACCGTTATTTCACCTATGAACTTGGGACCTTGGATTCCACTAATTGGACCTTTAAGGAGGTAGAGCTCTTCGGTAGCAGGAGACCGTGGCGGCAGTTGTTTCCACAAAGACCGCTAAGTCTCATGTCGGTCAGTATCGTTGAGACAAATGCACGGGGTGAACTCGACCCAGGATCCATTCTCTTGGACAGTATTAAGGCCAGGAGGTCAACGGGCGAGGTGGAGAATATCGAGACTTTCAGTAGCGTTGACGGCTGGCATGTGTTGAAAAATGTTCCTGACGCGGAAAAAGACAGGATAGAACTGTCGTCGGTAAGTGCAAAAGGTGATGGATCGTTGCTATATGCTTGGTCTGGAGGTAGCCCTATTACTGCGAGGGGGGTGTACCCGGGAGCAGACCCAAGCCCGATGCCGGCCTTGGCTTCAGTATCGTTTCTAAGGGATTCTGAACATTCTATCGGGGACAACTTAACGATTTCTTTGGGAGGTAGGCGTTCTTCGGTAAGAATCACAGACAGCTTTGATTATTTTCCAACGTTGAATACCATTGAAGATAAATTCATCCTCGTTGGGTTAGAACCTGCTTTAACGAATACGAATATTGGGGCGCTACTGGGTGGAATCACACCAAATGAGATATGGCTTTCTGCTGAGCCTGGCTTGTCAGAAGACGAATGGTCTGATCTTGTCATATCCTTGAAAAATGAGACTCCTTTCCCCATTGGGAGTGTATTAGATACACGAGATGCTCTTTCTAAAGCAAACATTGATCCATTGGTAAAAGCTGGTTGGAAGGCACTTCTTTTCATCGCATTTGGAGCAATACTTTTGCTGAGCGCAATTGGATTTGTGTCTCACGCATATGTTTCTTTCAGAAACAGGGAGGTTCAGTTTGCGCTAATGCGCACCATAGGACTGTCNATGAACCAGCTAATATCTCTTATCTGGCTGGAACAGGCTTTGATTATTATCGTTGGGATGTCCCTGGGAACATGGATGGGAGCTAGGTTAGGGGCCGTCATAATGCCTTTTCTCGGAAGCGACGATCAAGGGGCACAGGTTGTTCCTCCTTTTATCATGCAAGTCGACTGGACGAATCTGTTAACTACATATTTGGGGATGGTNGTAGTGTTCACNCTTGTGATAGTAGGAGTTATCTTNTTAATAAGGAGGATGTCTCTTAATAGAGCGCTTAGACTGGGTGAGATGTGATTTTGAGNGGTGGTGTTNCCGTTAAATAATTCATATTCCTAATAACATTCCCTCGAGATCTCTACGTCCCAGTGAGAATTCTGTGGCGGAAACAGCTTTCTTGCCTTCTGCCTGGATAGTTTTCAAAGAGATGTTTCCTTCCCCCGTGCCAACAAGTATTTCGTTTCCTAAATGTACCTGTCCNGGTTCTAAAACGAGCGTTTGCTTTTCANACACTTGTAGNGCCTCCAGTATTTTTAGAGGCCTACCATTCATGNAAGTGAATGTTCCCGGCCAAGGGTGGAACGCTCTGATTGATCTTAAGATCGATGTTGAAGAGTCTTGCCAATCAATCTTTCCGTCCTCTCTTGACAGTCGCTTTGTCGTTGTTGCTTTAAGATCGTCTTGCGGATTAGGGTCTATATCTCCTGATTTCCACAAGTCCAAAGTGGTTAACAATAGACTTGCCCCCTTTCGAAATAGGCGATCTGTGAGTTCCCCACATTTCTCATCAGCCCCGATGGAAACCTTCTCTTGTGCTAGGACAGGTCCGGTGTCCAGGCCTTTGTCTAGCAACATTACTGTCACACCTGTTATATCTTCACCTTGNAAAATGGAAGTAGCCACAGGTGAGGCGCCACGGTGTTTNGGCAATAGGGAAGGATGTATGTTCAGGCATCCCAGGGGAAATCCTTCTATTATTTGCAAGGGAAGAAGAACTCCGTANGCGGCGATTACAGCTGTCTCAGCTTCAAGTGACATTAAATGCTCAAACGACACCTNGGTCCGGAAAGTTTCCGGTTGTACGACCGGTATTCCGTGGAAATCGGCCCGTTTCTTCACTGGAGGAGAGATTATTTTCCTGCCTCTNCCGGAGCGATTATCTGGCCTCGTATATACGGAGGCTACATCGTGACCGGACTCAACAAGCAAATCAAGTGTAGGAACAGCAAACTCTGGTGTTCCCATGAAAACCAATCTCACTATGAATAAGCTCCCATCGGTTTGTTTACTGCAATATATCTTGTATGGGATGATTTTATAGCTTTCATACTACCGCATAGTTTTGCTTGATCTGGAATCCCATGGAGGNTTGTTTTTGGGGAATAATACCTGGAGTAACAGGGTAGTCTTTTTTTTATCGAGTAGGTCTTCTTCCGTCATCGTAATATTCTTAATTGTATCGATCCTTCTCGTATACCCCCTGATCGACCTTGCTCCGACTCAACAGGCATCTCCAAACCCGCCGGGAGAAGTCTACGATATGCAGGCGGATATTGATGCAAAATTTCCGACCCCAGTTCACTTTGCAACTTATGTTTTGGAAGCNCGTGACGGTGATGTACTCACACGTGACGTGCTCGTAGAGTTTAAGGAGAATCGAGACCGACTTCTTGCTTTTGACAAAAAAGGAGAANTATCCGCGGGTACTTTGATAAATCAGCCCTACTTATTTTCATACTTTGATACTGACATTGGTCTAAGTGTGACCGGTATAAGCTCCATATTGGATCCGATCGACCTCACCCTTAGGGAGATGGGCGCAAAATTGGCAACCGCCTCTGATACAGAANTAAAGCTTGCTGTGGCGGAATTGATGTCTAACACAAGTACCAGAGGAATGTTGGATCTCCTTTCGACGAAAGCAATTTCAGAAGACCGTATTATCAATGGAGAAGTAGTTAAATGGTGGACATCTCCTGCGATGTTATTTCATTTTTTGGCGGACAACGAGAAACTGGGTGGGGCAGGTCTTGAGATAGGACTGGGAGGTGGGACTGACGTCGTCAACAAGGAACATTTGAATAGAAAGATACGNTCTGTGATGACCGGTTACTCAAGGACATATCATGTTTGGGGGGTTGCGATCGACGCTAATTTAGAGTCGGAAGAAGAGGGCCAAGCCGCTGGGCTATTTATTACATTTACGGTGATTGGAGCACTATTAGTTATTGGACTTAGCCTCAAGTCATATTGGATAACTGTGATTTCAGGCATCGGCCTGGGCATCCTTATGATTTGGCTGAAGGGAATCTCGGCCCTAATAGGACTCAAGAGTGGTCTTGTTATAGATCTTTTGGTGCCTATAGGGATGATCTCCTTAGGTGTAGATTTCGTGGTACACGCTATGCATCGTTATAGGGAAGAGATTCTGGTGGGNCACTTGCCAAGAATGGCCCTTAGAGTAGGATTGTCAGGAGTAATTGGTGCCCTTCTCTTAGCCATGGCGAGTGACAGCGTAGCGTTCCTTTCCAATCTGTCATCCAATATAGAAGCCGTANTTCACTTTGGTAGCGCNGCGGCCATAGCCGTTTTATCCTCCTTCATCATTTTAGGCATTGTTGCTCCAATTATTTCTATGAGGGTAGATGAATTAATCAATCTATCTGGTGAACGGTTCACCGGGAAATTTATGGCGGCTTTGAAAATATGCGGAGGTATGGGAGCAGCCTGTGCTTCGGCTGGATCTGTGATCTTGATGTTGGCGGTGAGTAAGATATATGGAGTGGTCATGTTAGGAGCAACCGCATTATTGTTTGCGGTGATCCCAATAGCTTATCTCTACATACTCGTAGGAAGAAACTCCACTGGTGTTGAACGGAGCCCTTACCAGGAAAAGCACAGATCTGATTCTGCGTCCCGTGTCACGTCTGCTATAGAAAGGGTAGTGGTGACTGCTGCTTCCAATTCTTCGATTGTTCTTACTGGCGCTGTGCTTTTCACTCTTCTCTCAGGCTTCTTCGCCTTCAGGTTGGAACCTACATTTGACGTCAGGGATTTTTTTGATTCCGAGTCAGATTTTGTAACGGGGCTAGATAAACTCTCAGAACACTTAGGAGAAAAGGGGGGCGAACCTGGAGTAGCTTATATAAGAGGTGATCTAATGGATCCTGGCGCCGTATTGGCTATTTCACAGTTTATTGAGAGGCTTCGCGAAGTGGAAAACGTCGCCGAAACGCCTAGCGGTGAAGTCACGATCGGCCTTAATGTCGTCAATACCTCCAGAATCATCTTGGGCAGTCCGGAAGCTATCAAGTCGATTGAAAGGGAAACCGGGGTGGTAGTCCAAGATANCAACAAAGACGGGATTCCTGACTCAAGAGACCAGATGCAAGCCGCATATAAGTACGCACTCTCCTTTGGGGTGCCAGGAAAGGGTGGGGACCTGATACTAAGACCAGATCAGGTTCGGGGAGCCATCTATTACCCTTACCCTACTTCCGAAACGACGTCTGTCGATAATCTTACGACGGTGCAGTTTCAGTTGCCTGGTACCAGGAATCAGTCAGCTGTAACNGCTGCCGGAAAAGCTCTCAGGCCGCTACTCTATAAGCTTGAGTTGCAACCTTCTATTGCAAAGGCTGCTCTTACCGGTTCACCTTTTACGAGAGAAGAGCAACTTGCAGCTTCTACTCGTACTCTATACAGATCTCTTCCGATTGCATTCGTTGCCGCAACGATTCTTCTCTTGTTCGCAATGCAATCATTCAGATACGCGATTGTTACAGTAATACCAATCTTACTCGTGGTGGCTTGGCTCTACGGCATTATGTTTTTGGCCGGATTTGCATTGAATTTCGTGACTGCGATGATCGGTGCCATTTCTATAGGCGTTGGAATCGATTATTCGATTCATATGACACAAAGATTTCGAGAGGAGTTGGGTCGTAACATAAATCGCCTAGATGCGATGCGCAAGGCTGCCCGAGGTACAGGTGTTGCTTTAGTAGCTTCAGCAGCATCGAGTGTTGTGGGATTTGCAATTATGGGGTTCGCACCCATGCCGATGTTTGCATCCTACGGGCAATTAACTGCTTTGATGATCTTTTTTGCTCTTCTGGCATCGTTGGTTGTTCTTCCTTGTCTTTTGATGGTAGTAACAAAAGAATCAGAATTAATTGAAAGTTCTTCAGTTGATTTCGAAAAATCTGTTAATTAAGAATCACATAGGTAGCTCCATCTCCCCCCATTGAATCGGTTTCAGATCCAAAATCGTTAACTAAGGGGTGTCCCTTAAGATTTTGGCGAATTGCATGCCTTAGTGCGCCCGTACCTTTTCCGTGAATAATTCGAACTTTGCTGAGACCATCTTTGACAGAAGAATCCAAAAAAGTTTCTACAAGTTCAATTGCTGGATCTGCTCTTAATCCTCTTATATCCAATTGAGTTTCCGGACTTCTTGCAATAAGCGATTTCGGTACAAGGGTCACTTTTTCNTCAGGTCCGTCATCTGGCAGGTCCTCTTCGTCAATTCGTGACAGTCTTGAAGTCTCTATATTCATACGTATGGTTCCTACCCTGATCTCAGCGTCTCTATCTCCTGGCTCGAGTCTGTGGACGANGCCTGTAAGACCNAATCCCCTAACAAAGACAGTATCTCCCGGTTTAATTGATTCAGGGGTTGAACGAAGGGTGTGCGGCTCTGGTATTTCAATACCTTCCATGTCGGCCTTGATTTCTTCTATTTCAAGATTCGAATTCTCCACCGGGCCTGAAACACTATTTGAATAACGGCTCCAAGAAAGAGCTGACTCTGTCCGAGAGAGGAGGTCTTTCACATGTTGGTATTTGGTTTCGGCTTCTCTCCTTACTGCCTCGACGATTTCGTCGCGTTTGTCTAGTAGATAGTTCAGTTCTAATTCAAGCCTATTGCGAATTGATTTTGCTTCTACTCTATATGTTCTTGTATCGGACAAGATGCTACTAAGCTCTTCACGGTCACGATTCATTTCGGTCAGCCATTTATTGACTCGTTTATAGTCCGGAGAAAGGTTGCGTTCCGCTCTTTGCAATAGCGAATCTGGGAGTCCCAATCTCGAGGCAACTTCCATCGCGTAGCTTCTTCCGGGGACCCCGATTGAAATCTTATATGTGGGCCGAAATGTTACGGGATCCAAATGGAAACTTGCGTTACTCATAGAANCACTTGCCTCGGCCGTTGCCGCTACTGATTGGTGGTGTGTTGTTGCGACTGCAGTTATCCCGTCATCCCCTAATTGTTCCAACACTGCACATGCTATCGCTGCGCCTTCTTCTGGATTTGTGCTTGACCCCAGCTCATCCAAAAGGACTAATGATTCATCAGTTGAGTTGAGGATTATGTCATTCAATGCTCTTATATGTGAGCTGAAAGTGGAGACCGATCCTTCTATGCTTTGTTGGTCTCCGATATCGGCGAATATCCCGTCAAAAACTGGAAGAGTACTTCCATGCCTCGCGGGTAGATGTATCCCTGATTGCTGCATTGCAGCAAGAAGCCCTATGGTCTTTAGTGCAACCGTTTTTCCGCCAGTATTAGGGCCAGTTATAACTAATACGCACCAGTTAGGACCAACATCTATCGAAAGGGGCACTGCATCCTCAGGCAGTAAAGGGTGCCTTGCCTCAATAAGATTCAAATTCCTATTTGTCGAGAGTTTTACTGACAACTCCTCACAGCTTGTTTTGTGTACAGCTGTTAATGCAGGATCTGGAGAAGCTAGAGATTCACTTAATCTGGCCCTGGCCAAGATGAAATCTAATTCAGATGCCGCCTCGATACTATCAGTGATCTCTTGGGAAAGTGAACCGGCCTGAGCAGAAATATCTCTCAGAACCCGGGCCACTTCTCTTTCTTCTTCCAACACCAACTCTCGCCACGAGTTACACAGATTGACAGTGGTGAAAGGTTCTATGAAAAGGGTCGCCCCCGTGTTAGAGGCGTCGTGAACTACTCCTGGTACTCGACCCCTCAAATTTGATTTGACTTGAACTACTAACCTGTCTCCTCTCACTGAGATCACATCGTCTTGGATGACGCCATCGAGGTCATTGTCACGGATAACATTATCAAGGGCGTTGGTGACTCTCGTATATGCGTCCCGGACTTGCCGACGCAGGATACCAAGAGTAGGTGTTGCTGCGTCTACAACCAAACCATTGGGAGCCACCTTCGATTTTATTGCATGGCTCAAGTATGAAAGGTCTGCAATATTACGTGCTATTTCACCGAGCAGAGTCGCATTGTCTGAATGCTCAATTACTAACCTTCGTAAATTTGAAAAAGAATCTATAGAAGACGCTATTTCAAGAAGCTCCTGCCCTGTGAGTATGCCTCCTAGGTCAGATCTTCGTACAGCGTCTGAAATGTCGACCACTCCTCCGAGACTGAGGTTACCTGATACGTTGAGTAGATATCTGGCTTCTGAGGTTTCCGATTGGAGAATTTCGACCTCGTTGATCAAATATGAAGGTTTCATGGCCCCAACGAGTTCCACAGACCTATAAAAGGTAGTTTTTTGGGAAAGGTTATTCCTTATGGAGTCGTAGTCTAGTAATTGAAGACTTCGCTCACGAATATATTGGGCTTTGTAACGGGCTCCCTCTGGTGTTGCTACTCGCTCAGTCAAATCTCGCTAAATCCTCCGGAAAACTTTATCCGAATAATAGCAGTATCTAAATGACCCGATCAGATAAACGAGTTGATTTCTTGGAAGTAATATCTGGAGGGTCATATAGGCTTGCGATGCTATAATTCTTTGATTGTCATGAACAAGAAACTAACTGTAAGAATACCGGCTACGTCGGCGAATATGGGTCCTGGGTTTGATTGCTTGGGTATAGCTTTGGACATATGGAACACTGTATCTATACTGGAGGATTCGCTCGATTCTCCCGGAGTCATGGTAATTGGAAACGGACAGGGAGAATTATCGAGTGGCACGGATAATTTGATCTTTCAGAGTTTTTCTCATCTTTTTGATGAGCTCGGCGAAAAAACTCCAAACGTGACTCTAGAATGTGAGAATCAGATTCCACTTGCCAGAGGCATGGGTAGCAGCTCTGCAGCTTTGGTCGGAGGGCTGTTTGCAGCAAACGAATATGCTGGCAAACCGCTCAGCCAATTAGATTTGCTCGAAATAGCTGCAGGCTTAGAAGGCCACCCTGACAATGTAGCATCTGCGCTTCTTGGAGGAATGCAGATTAGTGTATACGAGGAGGGACACATGGTGACGGCCAGTGTTCCTTTTCCAGAGTCTCTCTCCGTTGTACTCTATGTTCCCGATACTCCCATGCCGACAGAGGAAGCTCGCGNTTTACTGGATTCGAATGTAGCACGTTCCGAGGCAGTGTTTAATATTGGAAGAGCTGCTCTTCTTGTGCATGCNATGTCTACAGGGCAACTCGAATACCTCAGATATGCCACTCAAGATGCTCTTCACCAACCTGCNCGTCAAAAAATATTTTTCCCAATGANNAACATTATCAAAGCTGCTATGGATNGTGGTGGATTAGGTGCTTTTCTGTCTGGATCAGGATCTACGGTTTTGGCCTTTTGTACCGATCGGGAATACACCATCGGTTATGAGATGGCTGATGCCGGCATGAAATCAGGTCTTAATGGAGAAATAATTGTGACGAGCCCTACTTGTCGAGGAGCNTTTCTCTCATCATGAATNTGCATAATCGGATAGAACTTTGCCACTTGTAGTACAGAAATACGGAGGATCTTCTCTTGCGACTCCGGAGTTGATCAAGAGTGTCGCNGGTAGGATTGCTGCCAAGCAAAGCAGTGGAAAAGTGGTCGNAACGGTTTCCGCCATGGGGAACTCAACCGACGATCTACTGGAATTGGCATCGGGCATATCCAACCGGCCCGACCCAAGNGAGTTGGATGTTCTTCTATCCACNGGAGAGCTTCAATCTTGCGCTCTGGTTTCTATGGCTTTAAAGGCTTTAGGTATGAAAGCAGTGAGCCTTAGCGGGGCGCAAGCAGGGATTCGCACAACTGCTAGTCACGGGAGAGCAAAGATCGCAGGATTGGATCCAGCNCGTATAGAAGAAGAACTGGATCGTGGGAATATAGTGGTTGTTGCCGGGTTTCAAGGTATTACAGATGAAATGGACGTAACCACGCTCGGTAGGGGGGCATCAGATTTAACAGCTGTTGCACTTGCTGCGAGCCTTAAGGCAGACAGATGCGAGATATATACAGATGTTGACGGNATCTATACGGCCGACCCAAGATTGGTGCCCAAAGCACGTAGGTTAAATGAAATAGGGTTTGAGGAGATGTTGGAACTTGCTAGCTACGGAGCCAAAATGAATCCTAGATCAATTGAATTCGGAATGGTTTATAACGTGCCTATCCTCGTAGCATCCAGCTTTGAAGACCTTCCAGGGACACTAATTCATGAAGGAGCAGATATGAATTATAGCGTGGGGGAAATGAGAAACAGAGTAAGGGGNATTGCTACAGAAAAAAATGTGGCCAAGATTACCGTTTATTCTGTAGTGGACAGGCCCGGTATAGCCNCAGCGCTTTTTGAGCCCCTAGCAGACGCTGATATTAGTGTTGACATCATAGTCCAGAATGCNGGTGTCTNGGGAAGTACGGATCTCACNTTTACGGTGGCAGCGTCGGACCTGGATAGGTCTATGGAAGTTGTTGACAAGGTGGCTANAGATTTGGGTACCGACAAAGTTGGTAGATCCGCAGGNCTCGCAAAAGTGAGTATAGTTGGAACAGGAATGCAGGATGCTCCTGGATACGCTTCAAGAATGTTCAGTGCACTTTCTGAGGGTGGTATTAACATAGAGATGATCACTACGTCTGAAATCCGTATTACATGCATTGTTGAAGAGGACAAGGTTGGCGTTGCGGCAAGGGTATTACACGACGCATTCGAACTAGAAAAGGAAGATTAACGCACATTTCTTAATTAAAAGAAGTGTTGTGCAAGGTTTCAACAATATTGCTCCGTTGCCTGGATCANGCTGTCTAGTNCCAGAGGTAATGAGGACTGTCAATGCGTGAAGTTCAACTCTCGATCGTTATTCCTACCTTCAACGAATCTGACAGGATANTAGNTACTCTTGATAGTTTGAAGAGGTATCTTGAATCTCGAGACTTTGTTTGGGAGATCGTACTGTCAGATGATGGGAGTTTAGACGACACCGTTGCCCTTGTTAAATCATGGTCCGCNGTAAATCTAAANCTGCAGGATGAGACTNTGAGAATAATCCAGCTTNATCATCGTGGTAAAGGCTCCGCGGTACGACATGGCATGCTTGGAGCGGTTGGCGACATAAGAGTTATGTGTGATGCAGATCTTGCAATGTCCGCAGATCAAATTGACGGGTTTATTTCGAAGTTTATGGAGGGATACGATATTGTTATAGGTTCCAGAGAAAAGACTGGGGCAAGGAGGTTTGATGAGCCGGTTATACGGCACATTATGGGTAGAATATTTAACTGGTACGTTCGTTTCATAGCTGTAGGNGGATTTCAAGACACTCAATGTGGTTATAAATGTTTTTCATCGAAAGCGGCAGAATCACTATTTGGAATGCAGAAGTTGGATGGGTGGTGTTTCGATGTTGAAATACTTTTGCTTGCTCGTAAGAATTCCATGAAAATATTCGAACTTCCCATTGACTGGTACCACAAAGAGAAAAGTAAGGTAAANCCGGGCACAGCGTCGATCGAGATGGTGAGGGATACGCTCTTGACCTCTATTAGGTATATGATCGGATCCTATAACAAAATTTGAGGTTATCACTATCTTGAGCATTTCCCAATTTTTGTTCGATTGGAGATGGTTGTGAAATGTTTAAGTGATAAGAACGCGTACTCTTTTCGCAAATCGGTCTGCGTGGTTGTTCCGACTTATAACGAGTCTGAAAACCTCCCTGAACTTACTGAAAGAATTTTTTCACTAAACCTCCCACGTTTATCGGTTTTAATTGTCGATGATAATTCACCCGACCGCACGGCCGAAACTGCACGAAGGCTCTCATTGCAATACAAAGGGGCAATCCAAGTTCTTCAACGGAGCATGAAAAGCGGGCTGGGAACTGCATATATAGAAGGTTTCCAAAGTGCCTTAGCCAAGGGATATGAGATTATCGTACAGATGGATGCGGACCTGTCCCACAGACCTGAATATTTGCCTCAAATGATAGATTTTCTTCAGGAATACGATGTAGTTGTTGGTTCTAGATACATTGATAAAAGCGGTATGGGTAGTGAATGGGGTATTCACCGAAAGATCCTGAGTTTTTGTGGTAATTTGGGAATTAGATGGGTCTCAGGTATCCAAGCGAATGATGTCACTTCCGGATTTAAGGCTTTTCGNACAGGAACTTTGAAAGAAATAGACTGGACCAAAATAAGGAGTTCTGGATTTGGATTTCAAGCGGAAGTTGCTTTTCAGTGTGAGAAAAACGGAGTTAAAATCTTAGAGTACCCGATTGTATTTGACGAAAGAACTCGTGGAAAATCAAAAATGTCTTTTGCAATTATTTGTGAAACTGTCTACATAATTCTCTCACTTCGAGCCAATTCCCTATTTCGATAAAAGTAAAAATAGGTCTATTTGTACACTCGAAAGGTATTGAACTATATAAATCCCGCTCATTAGAATGCCGACACTTCTATAGAAGAATGATCTGATAAAGGTAGTAAACGTGAAGGCAAAAAAACTTTCGGAGCTTTTAGAATTCAGAAAAGAGCGCACTAAAGAAGCCTTGAAGCTGGCTCAGTACGGGCTTTGGGAAGAAGCAGAAGAAATCAATCGCCAGATTGTCGAGCTTCTATCCGGAGACCATATAGCTCACAGTAGACTTGCCGACTCTCTCATGAGACAAGGAAGGGAACTAGAAGCAGCCGAGCATTATCAAGTAGCTACAGGGTTGGAAAAAGCGAAAAACGACCGTAATAAGAAAGCTGTTAAGCTCGCCATGCAGTCTTCGTGGAAGGATGCAGCAGAGGTGAATGAAATTTTTATAGAAGACTGTTGTTGGGACATGGAGGCTTTCAATCGGCTAGGTAAGGCTTTGATGGAATTAGGCAAGAATAAGAAAGCANCTGAGGCGTTCAGGTGTGCTTTGGTTATTTCCCCTAACAGTGCCATAGCATCGAAAAACCTTGCCAGGCTAGAAAAAGTATCGAGTGTTAAGAATGGGTCTCCTGTAAAGGNTGGCGTCANCGCTCGGACCTTTATCGAAGAGAGCGGTAAAACTGGAGTAACTAAGCTGGTGAACATTCCACGAGGTACAGATNTNTCCTATTTGGTCGCTGGCCATTCCGTGGATTTAGTACTTTCGGAAAAAGGCATTCGAGTAAAGGATGAATTGTCATCCGAAATAGGAAGTTTAGAGCCTAAAATAGGAATTAGACTGCACCGTTTAATAAAGGGCGGTAATCGCTACGAGGCCAGTATCACTAGTGTATTAAAGGATGCAGTATCCCTAATAATTCATGAAACATATAGAGATCCGACCCAAGCAACTACACGTTCATTCTCGAGCAAGGCTGACGGGTTACCAACGATTCCCAACGGATCAATTGGCTATAGTATTAATGATGCTGGTAAATTGGCGGATTTGAAAGACTGGTCTAGCGATGATACAGAATCAGGAGACGAAGAGGTTTTCTCTCCGATGATACCTAGATTAATTTCCGGAGATTCTTCTATTAATGAAGAAGACTATTAACTAGATAACTCTATCGGGTCGCTGNCTGATTCCGGGTCTTGTGTTATGACATCTCNGGATCTGTAATATATTCCCCATTTTTGCATTAGTGTTCTAATTCTTTCGTCACCAAGATCGGTCATCTCTTTGAAGAATCCTGCCAGCGCATGAGCGTGAATCAGATCATCGGTACATACCCAGTTTCCCTCCGCTGATACTACATAAATAAGGCCGTTTTGGTGTTCGCACTGCAGCTCCACACGCTTTGCGCCACCACTGCCCTCTCGAATGCTCATTCCAAGATCTGCCATAATATCTCTCTGNTTTNATTCCTATTTGAATTCACGGTTTAGGTNAATTGTATCTGGGATCATTAATTTCGTGATCGAGATTATACTTTCAGGCACCGCTGATATAATTTGGCCTCGGAACCTACTGAAGAAATCAATCTTTTTGTTCGGGGAGGCAAATTAATGACACCTCATGTTACAGATGGCAATCTCGAAATATATAAAATCAAGTGTGGCCCATACGATAACAATGCTTATGTTGTTATGTGTTCGAAGACTCGGGAAAGTATAGTTATAGATACCCCCGCTGAACCGGGAGAACTGATAGCTATTGCTTCCACAACCAATGTAAGAGCCATATTGATCACTCATAATCATATGGATCACTTGTTAGGTTTCGAAGAGGTGACATCTAAAATTTCAGCTCCTGTTGGGATTGGAAGTCCTGACGCTGCTGCCCTTCCCAAAGAGCCAGATTTTCTTCTAGAGAACGGGTGTGAGGTGGCAGCTGGTAACGAGTTGCTCATGCCTATATTCACTCCGGGACATACTGATGGTTCCACTTGTTTGTGGACAGGAGCCCATTTGTTTACAGGTGACACGCTGTTTCCGGGAGGACCTGGTAAAAGCCGGTCACCAGAGGCATTGTCCCAATTGATTGAAAGCATTAAGTCCAATCTTTTTACCCTGCCCCAGGGAATAAATTTTTATCCTGGCCATGGAGACGATGGTAGTCTTGATGTATCAAAGGATGACTACAACATATATTCATCTAAAGAGCACGCTTCCGATCTTTGTGGCGATGTTGAATGGCTTAAGAGTTGAAGTCTTAGACGAAATATAGTTGGAACAGGGCCAGATATTATTAAAGGGTTTTTTCGCCTTATTTGTNACATATGCTTTGATCGTTGCCTTGCGATTAGTTTTTGGCATGAGCCCGGCGGAAAGCGCTTATCCCCATCTTCTGCCTTGGATATTGTCGCTTCCCCAGATGGCGCTGGTGGTATTTGTGTGGCAGATTTGTGTTCGACGTAAATCGTCGTGGAAATCTATAGGGTTTTGCCGCCCTAATCTTCAAGCTAGTTATCAATTATCGTTGATATGTGTCCCGTTTAACCTTATTTTGGCTGCAGCTTATGCATATGGAGCCTTACGACTTGGTGTCGATTTCTTGTTAACTCCCATGGTGCCGAAGGATATTTTGGGAGACGGATGGATGGTTATAGTAAATCTGGTTGCTATAGTCGTATGGGTGCCAGTAGTAGAGGAGATATTTTTTCGGGGATTCCTACTAAAGACTATGCTAGAAAGGCACACTGGTTATGTGGCAATTCCTGCTTCATCTCTACTCTTCGCTCTTCTACACGGACATTTAGGGCTTATAGTGCCAGTGCTATTAAGTTCCATCGTTATTTCGTTGCTGTACATACACACCCGGTCTTTGTTGCCCCCGATTCTTGCTCACTCGACGCAAAACCTGGTAGTTTCTGTGGTTGCGGCGTCAGCTTGAATTGGGGAAAATGGGAAACGAGTTAGATTGAAAACCTTTTTACGACATTAGCCTTATACGATTTTCGCACGGATGCTTTTTTGAAAAACAGAATAGATTACTGCCTGGAAAAAATTAAGTCAGAAAACAGGCCGGCGTTGGTTCCCTATCTCACTGTTGGCTATCCCCATGCCAGCATATCTGAGAGTTTAGCTACTGCCGTTCTTGCCAATGGTGCTGATATGTTGGAACTCGGGATTCCATTCAGCGATCCATTAGCTGATGGCCCGACAATTCAGATGACAAGTTTCCGCGCATTGGAAAATGGAACAACCGTACAAACAGCAATTGATACGGTGGCCGGACTGCGTTCCATAGATATTGAAGCTCCTCTTATATTCATGGGATATTTTAACCCTTTCCTGCAATATGGAATTTCAAGATTCTTGAGAGTTGCAGCTGACGCTGGTCTTGATGGTCTAATTGTCCCGGACCTGCCATCTGAAGAATCCAAATTAGTTGCAACTGAATCACGGAACGTAGGTATTCATCTAATACCACTATTAGCACCCACCAGCACCGACGAACGCATAGAATCCGCTTGTGCAGAAGCTGGTGGGTTCATTTACTGTGTTAGTTTGACCGGTGTTACGGGAGCACGAGGCCGACTGTCTACCGGGGTAGAAACACTTGTAGGGCGTATTCGCAAATATACTAATTTGCCTGTGCTTGTCGGGTTTGGTGTATCTAGCAAGGAGGATGTTGAAAGGATTGGCAAATNCGCTGACGGTGCTGTGGTTGGAAGTGCCNTTCTGGACGCTATATCTAAATCAAAAGAAGGTGAAGAAATTGAAGTTGCTTCTAACTTTATCAATGGACTGGTAACTTAGAATTCAGCTGGTGATAGGGCTCTAAATAAAGAAGAGGAACGGATAACTATATGTCTAAAGTCAGGGCTATAAGGGGAGCAACCACGTCTTATGAGAATACTAAGGATGGAATCGTGGAAGCTACCTTGGAAATGCTAGAGGCACTGGTTGACGCAAATGATTTCCAACTTGATGATGTTATAAGCGCGTTTTTCACGACCACGAAAGACTTGAATGCCGAATTTCCTGCAGTCGCCGCTCGGAAATTCGGCTGGGTCGATGTTGCGTTGATGAACGCTCATGAAATGTTCGTTTCGGATGCTCAGGAGAGATGTATCAGAGTAATGGTTCATGTACATTCCGAAAAATCTCCTAAGGAGATAAACAATGTCTATTTAAGGGAGGCTACCAACCTTAGAAATCGCGGATTTGAGGACGAGGATCAATAGCAGCCCTATACTTCCTGTCTTCCTGCAGGTTGTTGTAAGAGTTGAATAATATTGCCGTCCGGGTCCTTGAAAGTTGCTACTTCGCCCCCCCAGTGTTCCCGTTCCGGTTCCCTTACGAATATTACCCCCAAGGATTTCAACCTTTCTGTTGTGGCTTTGATATCCTGAACATTGAAATTCATCATGATCCTATAAGGGTCGATTGCTTCTCCCGACACAAAAGAGTGTTTCCCGAGACTGAATCTCACGCTGTAGGGTCCCATATCCCATTTGAATGCTATGAAGTCATCGCGTATCGAATGTGGAGTCAAACCCATTGTCTCCTGATAGAAATATGACAGACGATCAAGATTTTCTGTCCAAACGATAACCCCAGAAAGATTCTCTATCATGGCGATTTCACTCTCCTACGCGTTTTTATGGTGTTCAAATGTGAGGATCTCTCAATTTAATGTCTTTTACCTGTTCATAAGATTCGTTGATGATAGGTATAATACTTTTCAGGAGACTGAAAAGTTGGGTGGAAGAAAGTTTAATAATGGGTCTCCGAAAGGAGGTAAGTCGCGTTGGATAGTAGTAGTAGGAGGTTGACCAGGTAGGTGTTCTCTGGAACGCCTCCACATGTAGGGGCTCTCGTGGTTATTTCCACGGGGGCCTCTTTTTTACAAATCAATCACCTTCAAAAAATCTGCGGGGATTGTTGATCATCAAATCGTCCAATTGTTCTTGGGAAGCGCCCATCTCTCTCAGGCGGGGCAGAACCTTTCTGGTTATAAATAAATAACCATCGGGGTTGGATTTTTTNCTCGNGTCCTGACCTTCCTCTGAATCTATGCTCAATGTCACGGACCAATCATGGCCCAACATGATACGTTTGCCATATCCGTCTGATATCAATTTCATGGCGGTCTCAGTTCGACCTTNCCAGTCGGGTGTTCCGGGAGATCTTCCACCTGGATACCGATCAAGACCAAGCCACACCCCCTTATCCATAAGTCCTTCCAGGTAAAATGTGTCTGTGGTGTCATTGCTATGACCTATATAGACGCNGTTGAGGTCAACGCCCTCATCCTCAAAGATCCGNACTTGTTGCTCTCCAACTCTATCGGGGGCCCAAGTGTGGGTCGATATCGGAATACCTGTTGCTTTCTGGGTNCGCGCAGCAGCTCGCAATATTACCTCGCCTTCTCTGGTAACGCCTCCNACGTCATTTGCAACTTTGATTATGCCTGCTTTGATACCTGTATCCTCTATCCCAACCTCGATTTCTCGCTTATACAATTTAGCGANACTGTCTGGAGTGGCGTTCCAGAACGCCCGAGGAATATCCCTCCATGTCCCTGTTGCACAGATGATATTTATCCCAGACTCTCGAGATACTTGTTCAATCAGTCTAATATCCCTGCCTAAATCTATTGTA
This sequence comes from Chloroflexota bacterium, assembly GCA_002708065.1. Lineage (GTDB taxonomy): Bacteria > Chloroflexota > Dehalococcoidia > Lucifugimonadales > UBA826 > UBA11795. Next base: position 11,455 of record PAOO01000010.1, on the reverse strand, counting down.
GAAACATCGATAATGCTGCTGAGCCCCTCGTTCTTGGCCTCACGTAACTGTTTAATGCCTTCTGTAATTGATTCTTCTCTTCTTATAAACTCAGGATATATGTGCGGGATTCCTGCCGAGCTTACTACGACATGTTCGTGCGAAAGAGTAAATCCTAGGTCTGAAGAATCAATTGGGCCTAGGACCGATTGAATTCTAACCATCTTTTATCCCCTGTATTTTCCTGGTCATAAAACCCCTAGCAATACTTCTAATCGACGGCGCCTATAATAGGATTTCTAAGTATACCCACACCGCTAATTTCCACTTCACAAACATCGCCGGGCTTCATATTTTCTGCAGCGCCGTCCGTGCCCATCCAAATCACATCTCCTGGGTACAGCGTCATGTATTTAGTCATTTCAGAAATGTACTTCTGAACGCCAAAAATCATATCGTTTGTTGGGAAGCTGATTAATTCGCGGCCATTCAATCGCACTGTCGTGACCATCTCATCTAAGTCAGCGTCCGTTTCTATCCAGGGGCCCATAGGTTTGAATGTATCAGTATTCTTGGCTCTCCATAAAGTTCTATCTGATGCCTGCCAAGACCTTTCACTCACATCGTTGCCAACGGTGTAACCGAGTACACAATCTAAAGCGTTCTCTTCAGTCAAGTGCTTGGCTTCTTTGCCGATTACTACTACTAANTCCCCTTCGTATTGAACTTTCTCAGTCGCGTCGGAAGGTATTATTATCGGGTCGTCATGGCCAATAATTGCATTTACTGCACGATAGCCTATGTCAGCCTTGTCTGGGATGTTAGGTTCTCGTCCCAACAGAGCAGCAGCTTCGCGGACATGTGTTTCATAGTTCACCCCTGCCGCATAAAAGGTTGGAGGAATGACTGGGGGCAGCAGATGGATATTTTCATANGAATGAATTGTTTCCGACTCTGTGTAAGCATCGAAGGGGGTACCATAGACCTCTCTTACGGAGCCGTCGGTGATGATGCCGTAAAATGTTTTACCATCTGATTCATACCTCACCCATTTCATAGAAGCGATCTCCTCTCTGCTATTTTCCCTTTCAAAAGTGGCAACATANTAGCTGANANTCTGTCGCATTCTTCGATATGTGGATAACCNGACAGTATNAACTCGTCTATGCCTAGATCCCAATANCCGAGTAGCTCTTCCGCGACNTGTTCGGGGTCGCCAACCACGGCAGTGCCGCAGTTTACCCTTACGGTTGATATGCCATTCCACAGATGTTGTCCGACTCTGTGATCCTGGTATCTTCTTGCTTGAGATTGTTGTCCGACCATAGGGGTACCTGCAAATGTGGTTTGTCTTTGTTTCTGCACAGATGAGTCGCTTCTCGAGAGAAGTTCTTCTGCAGCCTGCCATGCTTCCCGCTCCGTNTCCCGAACAATTATGTGGGTGCGTAATCCAAACTTGGCTGGACGGCCCGTTATCTCGTGGCTTTTCCTTGCTTTTTCCAAGTGTGGCTCAAGAATTTCCTTAGGTAGAATCCACGAGAGGTAAGTATCACCTTGTTTCGCTGACAAGTTCAGGGCTCTATCTGAAGCTCCGCCAATGTAGAAACTAGGGTCTCCGTATGGGCCTGGTGAGCAAATCGCTCCATTCAGATTGATTATACCGCCAGAAAAATCAACCGGCTCGGGCTTTTCCCATAACGCACGGCAGGCTGCAATGAACTCTTCAGCTCTCTCATATCGGGTTGCATGATCGGATCTTTCGCCTAACCTTTCGAAATCACCTTGTATTCCTCCGGGGACTATGTTGATATCTAGCCTTCCCTTAGAAATCTGATCAAGTGTGGCTGCCATCTGTGCAAATAATCCGGTCGATATAAAGCCTGGTCTAACCGCGACCAAGAATCTTATCTTGCTGCTAATCGTGGCGAGAGCTGTGACCATCGTCCAGGTTTCTGCGAGGGGTTCGTTTTCGTCGAAAAGTCCATTTGCAAACCTTGTCGGAATTAAAAGTGAATAGAAACCTTTAGCTTCAGCNGTTTCNACAACGCTCTTGAGATATTCGAAGGTTGGAGGNCTTTCGGCATTCACCGTTCCGATGTGTTCTCCGTCACCGTCAATCGGAATGAACCAGTCGAATCTTGGCTCAGACCTCTGTTNTGAACGAGATTGCATCTCTGAAGACCTCCGAATCTGAGTTAAAGCGGTCCCGATTATAAGCGGGGGTCAGTTTATTTACATTACCGGCTGTATTTACCAGATATTCACGAGACGAGAATATCAAGGTGAGAACCGGGATATGCATTCATACTTTCGAATGGATAGGGCTTGCGATCTGTGTGTTGTCCGGTAGGGTTTCTATCGTGAAATCTCCGAATAGCAAAGGGGCTTCATTCTGCAGAATCCGCAGCATCTCAATAGCAAGATATCGAATCTCCCAATCAGCGAATATAGCACCTCTCATCTCTATAAAATGACGCAGAGCACGAACATTAGCCGTGACAAATATTTTCGTCTCAGTTGCATTTGGTAGAACCGATCGTGCAGCCTGCCTTATCGCCTTCCTACGGTCGGTATTTAACTCAAATAGATCGCGCGGTAACGTCTCTTCCAAAGCTTCGACCAATTCAACATAGCTATCGGCAGCTCTTAATAGGGCATTATTTAGGACATTACGTGCAGCCTCTATGCCCTCTCGGTTAGCAGCAAGTGCCGGCGGTACAACGAAACTGCCTTCGGTCTCATCTACATAACGTTGTGATCTTTGACTGTAGGCGAATCCCGCACGATGTCTTACAAGCTCGTGAGTAAGGCTTCTAGAAACTCCTGTGATAATAAATCCGTAATTCACGTGCTCAAAAACGCTTCCATCTTTGGAACTAAGCAAGTTATTGATGAAGTCAGTTATATCCCTTCTGCCGCGACCATAACTCATGTAACACATGCGTGCCGCAATCTCTATAACAGCGGCAGATTCGTCATCCCCAGCACGAACTGAATCCGGGATAGGAGGTACGTTTTCTTCTTCAAAAAACTCAGCAATACTTTTCCAATCTACCGACGGGCGCGTTGCTAGGTAGATGCTAGGTTTTTCTTTCAATGACATTTAGGACTCCGGTCACTAAGGGGATTGAAGACAGTCTAACACTTGGAATTAATAAACATCCGCAATGGTTATCTATAATAATTAGCGTGATTTACATGGGTTGTGGCGTGTGACTCTTCCATCTGTTCACCGCTGCTTTGGCACGAGGACTGATTTCATTTCGAATCCTCACGTTTAATAGTGCAGGACGTTCAATTTGGAAAGCTCTCTTAAGTGCACCTTGAAGTTCAGAGTGATGCTCAACAAGCTCACCATGACCTCCCAGTGCCCGAACAACCTGATCGTAACGGGACGGGAGCAAGTCTGTAGCTACCGGTTTTCCGAATACCCCTAATTGTATTTGTCTGTCTATTCCCCAAGCTGAGTCATTACCCATGATTCCAACAATGGGAATATGGTGTCTCACGGCGGTGTCATATTCCATGCCATTGAAACCGAATGCGCCGTCACCCGTGAATACTATGACTCTGCGTTCCGGATGAGCGATCTTAGCGGCAATTGCCGTAGGAATTGCCTGTCCTAACATTCCAAGTGTGGGTAAATACCACCATGAATTATGAGAATTTGACTGGTAGAAAGCTCGTCCGAAGTGACAAAAGTCACCTCCGTCAAACACAAGTATGTCGTCATCTGTAAGTTGCTGAGCCACAGATTGATGCACATAGGAAGCATGCATGGGTGTTTCTGCAATGGCAAATTCTGCGAGCTCTTTTCTCTGCGATTCTTGCTCAGATGCAAGGGTATCCAGCCAATCGAGTTCCTTCCATGAGTGTTTTGCGGCCTCATCCGCCAGTTGACTCGCAACCTCCGACACATCGCCTACAATTCCAACATCAACACCACGGTTTCGACCTATAACTGAGCCATCCGGGTCCACCTGTATGATGTTTGCATCTTTTGAGACAATTGGCGCCATTGTGTAGCCAACTATCAAGTCTTGCTTTCTTCCCATCAAAATAATGAGGTCCGCCTCTCCTATCTTTCTAGCGGCTTTGTTCAGACCACTATCGAAGAAACCCCTACTGTACTTATGTGAATCAGCGATTATTCCCCTCGCATCCCCTTCAGTCATAATAGGGAATCGCGTTGTTTCTATTAAACGCTCCAATTCTGCTCCGGTTCGTGAATAGGAAGCGGGGCTACCGACTATAATCAAGGGTCTTTTAGCAATCCTCATGAGCTCCACGGCGTTCGATATTTGCTCTGACGAGGCAAGGGTAGATTGTTGTGAGCGATATTTCGACGCATCGTAGAAAGTTACGTCACCCTCGGACACCTCCATTTGTTGAACATCGACCGGTATAGTTAGATGAACCGGGCCCCTTCTGCCGTCGAATGCTATTCGGACTGCGTGCGCGATCATATCTGGGATTCTCCTGGGATCCGTGACCATCCAACTTCCTTTAGTTGTGGGGCGAGCCATACCAACTTGGTCTATCTCTTGCATGGCACCTCTTCCCAGTTCCTCCAATTCTGCACAACCGCTAATGGATAGAAGAGGACTTTCTGAATGTAAAGCGTTGGCAAGTCCAGGTATTGAATTAGCAAAACCGGGAGTNGTGTAAACAGNCACACCTAATTTCCCGGTAAGNCGCCCCCAAGCGTCTGCCATGTGAGTTGCGGCCTGTTCATGTCGAGTGTCATATAGTCGAAATCCCTCATCGCTCATCACATCGAGAGCAGGAAGTACGTGATCCCCGGCTAATGTAAAAATGTTTTCTACGCCTTCCATTTTCAATGATNTTGAAATCAGGTTGCTTCCAGTTATTTTTCGTGATGTGGACATTTATACTCCTAACAATTTTGATAGGCAGGTTTTGCGGATTTGGCAACGGTATGGAAATAGGATTGTAATGCGCTAATTTTTGGTTGTTCATGTTGTCCTGTCAAGGAGCGAAAAANGATCTAAANCCCGCCTTTGGCTCGTNGATTGATTGTTGTTTACTTGTTCCTGAGCGTGCTACAATCAAGTGTGGTAAAAATCAAAAGTCTTAAGGAGTTGGTTCGATTGGCGAACCGAAAACGAGAATACGAGTTGGTACTAGCGATCACTCCCGTTGCNAACGAGAGCGANGCGGCNGCTATNGTCGAAAGTGTTTCTGGATACATTNCCGGTCAGGGTGGAGAGTTGTCAGAACAGCAGACATGGGGTATCAGGCGGCTTTCCTTCCCAATTAACAACTTCCAAGAAGGCAACTATGTACGAGCCCTCGTCTCCTTGGAGGCATCTTCTGTAGCTGGNTTGGAAAGAACACTGAAAGCGAACGAGGAGATTCTCGTTCACATGGTTTCCCGGGTCTAGCCCGGTNTCGGAGATTTGTCGCCGTGACGATGAACAAGATACTTATAATAGGAAACCTTGGTTCTGATCCCGAGATGAGGTATACACCNAATGGTAACCCGGTAACGTCTTTCACCGTAGCTACAAACAGGCGTTATAAAGCAGCNGATGGTGAAAACCGAGAGGAAACCGAGTGGTTTAGAGTTAGCGCTTGGAATAGACTCGCGGAGACCTGTAATCAGTATNTGCAGCGCGGTAGTAAAATATATNTNGAAGGGCGACTCAGCAGCCGAACATATACGGGGAATGATGGAGAGACCAGAGTTTCCTTGGATGTAAATGCATCTGAGGTAAGGTTTCTGGATAGTAGAAATTCCTCNGGAGGGGATTNGAGNGGGGGATTCGTTNGCTCAACACAAGGACAGCAACCTAGGGCTGGCTCAGAGTCTCCTGAAGAAGGAGGAGATTTTGANGACCTACCCTGGTAGTGATGATAGGGAGCATATGAACAGGCCAGTCCTGCACATATTGGNCGNTATCAGGTNATTCGTCTAANTCCATANGGTGTTACCGAAAATATTTAATGCGCAAATTACTTCAAGAATTAAGCCACAAAGGAAATTTCACCCATAGGGGATAGTTTATGGCGATGCAGAATGAAAGACCACAAGCGAGAAGAGGTCGGCCAAGATTTTTTNCTAGACGAAAGGTATGTCAGTTCTGTGTGGATAAGATTGACGCTATAGATTATAAGGATACGGATAAGCTCAAGAGATTGCTTTCTGACAGATTCATGATAGAGGCACGAAGAAAAACCGGGGTTTGTTCTANNCATCAGAGGTTATTAGCAAGAGCCGTTAAGAGGGCGAGACAATTATCTTTGNTTCCTTTCACTTCCTCGCACAAGGGCTCCTTTGCCATAAATTTTAGGCCAAGAAACTAGCGGACCGTAAACCATTTGGCAANGNGTGNTTTTTACAGGTTCGGCGATTCCTCTATTACTTACTAACGATCAGAAGATATAATTTCTAGTCGACTCATCCTAAAGGTTGCTAAGTGGTTGATTTGACACCCAAACGGACAGGCCCAATGCGTCNAGATAGGCGACGCGCTGCGATGATGCATCCGCGTCTTCGGAGACGACAACGNTTGGTATTAGCAGCGATAGGTTTCGCTGTATCNGCGATAGGTGCAATATTCTTAGCCGGCTATGTTATTGCCTTCGTTATGCCACCTCGAGNACTTGTAGTGAGAGTTGATNATGTTGAGTACACTAGAGGTGACCTAGTAGAGCTAGTTCGCATACGCCAAAAAAGCGTCGANTTTCTNGGAGAGACTTTTGACGCTAGTTCNGGGGTGTTTGAAGCGTTGCANCTAATGGTTGAGAACGAAATAATAAGTCAAGTTGCTCCTTCTATGGGTATAACAGTTAGTGNAATGGAGATAGATTCTCATATAGANGCAATCATGNGGCCGNATGATTATGAGANTCTTGGAAAATCTGAGGACCAAATNTCCCGGGAGACTCACGAACGATATAACTCCTATTTAAACACGATCCAGATAGATGAAAAAACTCACCGGCACATTGTGAGAAGCACNNCGTTACGTCAAAAATTTCGAGAATATATAGGTGATTCNGTACCATTTGTCGCTGAACAAGTCCATTTGTTCAGGATCNTGATTCCTGTGNNCGGCGAAATAGACATAATGAATATCAAATACCAGGATGCAGTGCGGGACATANAAGATCCTATTGGTTTNCAGATGGCCTATCNTGAAATAGTGAGGGAATTCTCAATTGATCTTCCGGAGACAATCAGGCATGGCGGTGAGATAGGCTGGATTGCGAGGGATGTAATACCAGATTACGAATACATGTTTTTTGACCTTGAACCGGGAGAAATGAGTGATCCCATAAACAANCNTGAAGATACCNACCAGATTTTCTTCTTCATGATTAGTGAACGTCANAAAGCTAGAGAGCTATCGCCNGNANTAAGAGAANAATTAAANACAAAGGCTTTACAGGAATGGGTAAATAAAGAACGCAAATCACATGATGTCTACGCTGTGTTTAATTCTGATATCTATGGCTGGGTTTTTGAGCAACTAAGACTTAGTTCTGTTGCCGCNACTCCTACCCCAGACCCTTTTCAGGGNATATTGAGNGGTATGTAGGAACAAATGTAATGGTTAANAGAATTAGTATTGGCCTTCTTGGCATGGGGNTCGTTGGCGGCGGGGTTGCACGCATAATTTCTGAGAAGAGTGATTTACTTGAGCGACAAATCGGCGCAAAACTGGATCTTCGAGGTGTTTTAGTCAGGAACCAGAATAAACCGAGATCTTTCCAACTACCTGAAGATATGTTCGTAGATTCACCTCAGTCAATTCTAGAAGACCCCAACGTAGACATCGTTGTCGAATTGATGGGCGGGGAAGAACCAGCGCTAAGTTATATTCTTAATGCAGTAAGTAATGGAAAACATGTCGTCACAGCCAATAAAGAGGTGATGGCAAAGCACGGGCCTGCCATTTTTGCTGCTGCAAGAAAAAGAGATGTTCGAGTGCTGTTTGAAGCGAGTGTGGCAGGTGGAACACCAATCATATCTCCTCTGATGAGGGATTTGGTTTCGAATGACGTCAAGTCTATAAAGGCAATAATCAACGGCACCACAAATTACATATTAACGAGAATGGCAAATGAGCAAGCGGATTATGATGAAGTGCTTCAAGAGGCACAGGCCTTAGGATACGCGGAGTCTGATCCAACTAACGATGTCCAAGGTATAGATGCCTCATACAAATTAGCGATTCTATCTACATTGGCCTTTAGGGCGCAGGTGAAAAACACGGACGTGCATTATGAAGGAATCACTCGTTTAACTGCTCAGGATTTCTTGTATTCTGATGAGTTGGGTTACTCGATCAAACTTTTGGCTATCTCTACTCGGGTCGACAACCAGGTTCAGGCCAGAGTACACCCAGCCTTGATTGATAAAAGCCAAATGCTTGCGAAAGTTGACGGCGTACTTAATGCGGTTGAGGTTGAAACGGACCTCACTGATAGTGTGATGTTTTATGGCCCGGGTGCAGGCGAAATGCCAACTACTAGTGCGGTTGTCGCCGATATAGTGAATATCGGAAGGAATGTAGCTGGCAATGCGGCGTTTCTTGACCCTGTACGACTGTCAGATCAGATCACCGTACAACCTATGTCTGAGTTGATATCTGAATACTACTTGCGGCTTGAAGCCAAAGACCAGCCAGGGGTTTTGGCGAAGATTGCCTCGGTTTTGGCAGGGAACGGTATTAGCATATCGTCCTTTTTGCAGAAAGGTTCTAACCAACAGAAGGGCACTGCGGAAATGGTTATAATGACCCATGAGGCACGTGAGGAGGCCATTCAAAATGCTCTCGACAGCATCGGCAATCTAGATGTAGTGGCAAATATAGGTAATATGATTCGGGTTGTTAACTAATTTAGACATGGGAGTGGTTTGATGAGCAAAGCTATTTTTTACACCTGGAGTCGCTGAAGCACTTGTAAGAAAGTGAGAGTGGAGCTCTCGCAGGCAGGTCTTGATATTCAAGAAAGAGATTTCTTTAAAGACCCGTTTTCACGGGAGGAAATTTACAATCTCTTAGGTGAAAAAGATCCTTCAGAATTCTTTTCATTTAGAAGCCCTTCTTTTCGGAAATTGGGTATGGAGAGAAATTCGATTAATAGCGACACATTGATAGATCTTATGCTAAGCGAACCTCGACTAATCAGGCGACCTCTAATTTCAATTGGCACACAAACCATTGTTGGGACAGATAGGAAATCATTAGCCGAAATACTTGGTTGATGGGATAAAGATCTCCCTTGTCTAAACTAAATTTATTTCTTCAACTAGTAATAAAGTGAAATTGTGACCTTACAAATTCCGATGAGTGCGCAATGATAGATTTACATGGAAAGCATGCGGTTGTAACTGGTGGCGGAAGTGGAATTGGAAAGGGTATTAGTGAAGTTCTTGCGAGAGCGGGGGCCAGCGTTTTTGTTGCTGATATAGAATTTGCCTCCGCTGAATTGACGATCCAAACGCTTGCAGGGGATGGTGAATTCCTATGCGACATTGTAGATGTTACAGAGACCTCTTCTGTTAATCGTATGATTGAAAGTGCTATAAAAGCCTTTGGAAAAATCGACATACTCGTCAACAACGCCGGTATCATTGGAACAGGAAAATGGTGGGAGCGTGAGACTCCCAATGACGAAGACTGGTCCAGAGTTCATGAAGTCAATGTTAGGGGAGTTGTTCGAGTGTCAGAATCAATTGTCCCTCACATGAAAAGATGTAAATACGGAAAGATTGTCAACATAGCTTCAATCGCGGCCCGTCAAGGCAGCCCAGATCTTCCACATTACAGCACGACGAAAGCAGCCGTTGTGAGTTGGACTCAGTCTAATGCTCTCCAGCTCGCTCCTTTTAACGTTAATGTCAACGCAATCTGCCCGGGGCTTCTTTGGACTCCTATGTGGGAGTCAATTGCAAGAAAACGTGCAAGATTCGTAGGTCAAACTTTGGAACTGGGAAGTTCCACCGGTAGAGAAGTGTTTGAGCAAACAGTAGAACAATGGATTCCTATGAAACGGGAGCAAACACCTGAAGATATTGGTAACTTGGCTGCTTTCCTAGCTTCTGACTTGTCACGTAATATCACCGGTCAGGCCATTAACGTTGATGGTGGGAGATTCACGAATTAGGACGTTGGACCTTCATAGGAATACACGGAAGAACCGCAATAAGGCAAACAACTGCCCCGGCAAAATAAAAATCGCTGAAAAGATTGACCCCGGCATTTGTGATATCACTTTGGAATTGAGCCGATTTTCCTGCAATTTGCTGTGCAGTATCACCCGTAGAAGCTAAAGGAAGTTCTATTCCTGCTAACAAATCCTGGAACCTTCCGGCTCCCCATGCTGCCAAAGCTGCAATCCCGAAGGTCATTCCTATAAATCTCGAAGTTGATATTATTCCTGAAGCCGCCCCTTTCATAGCCTCATTTGTTGAATTCACTGCGGCTAAGGTGATGGGAGCTATTAATAGACCGAATCCGAATCCAGCAGTCACTAGGGGGATTGTCATCCATGGGTCGGCGATAGTTTGGTTCCATCCGCTCATGATAAACAGAGAGATGCTACATAGAATTAAACCTAGAATAGATGGGATTCTCAAATCGTAGTTTTTGCAAATAAATCCCCCGACAACCGCCCCCGCCGGTATTACAACTGTTAGTCTTCCCAACATTAACCCTCCGTCCAGGGGAGAGCCTTGAAGGATTGTATTAGCCATGAGTGGAATCGTCACCATAGTTATTATTAGTCCTGCGCCATACAAGATATGTACTAGATTGGCTGCCGCAAATGCTATGTTTCGAAAAAGTGCAATAGGAACTATAGGATTGGAAATGCTTAATGCGCGTGCAACGTACGCAGCAAACATCGCAGTACCTGTTCCTAAGTATAGATACATCCATTTGCCCGGGTTATCTGACTCAGAAAACCCCATCGTTAAAAGGCATAAACCCAAGGCTATGAAAACTGATCCAAGGTAGTCTATTGGAACTTGAATTCTAACGGTTTTGGGGAACATAAAATAAATTCCTAAGAGTACAGCGGCTGCTGCGGGTAAGTTGAGCCAAAAAACCCACTGCCAGTCGAGAAATTTGGTTACTACTCCTCCCCATAGAGGACCTATGACAGCCCCGGCTTCAGCCGCGGCACCGGCGATTCCTAACGGGACTCCTCTCTGGTTGGCTTTAAATAAATCACTCACCATCGCAATAGAAACAGGTACTAATGCTCCCGCTCCGACAGCTTGCAGAATCCTTGTTGAGACTACCCATTCAATAGTGGAAGTTATCTCGGGTATGGCAAGTATGATGGGGGCAATCGAAGAAAATCGGCTAACTGGTATTTCGTACAGCCACTCAAACGAGCCTGTCAAAGCTGTGCCTGTAGAGCCAATAACAAATACAGCCATAGCTATTGTATATACGGTTCTTCGTCCAAGGATATCGGAAAGCCTGCCCATAATTGG
>PAOO01000009.1 GCA_002708065.1 Chloroflexota bacterium | reverse complement strand
CTAGCAGAAGGTGGGGGGGCTTCAGCTCTAGGTGGAGTATCGTACCATTTAGTTAAAAATGACGAACGNGGAATGCTTGACCCGGACGAGGTGAGAAATGCTATTCGCGATTCTTCTAATCATCACTATCCCAAAACTGCGTTGATAGCTCTTGAGAATACTCAGAATAGTTGCGGCGGTAGAGTNCTTNCNCCNGANGATACTGCNNTNATAGCNGATGTNGCTCATNCNAACGANNTTCCNCTACATATTGACGGTGCTCGNATTTTCAANGCNTCGGTNAAGTTAGAAACNCCNGTCTTCTGAGTTAGTTAGAGANGNTGATAGCGTCACTTTTTGCCTTTCAAAGGGACTAAGCTGTCCTGTGGGTTCCGTTGTGTGNGGAAGCAACGAGTTCATAGANAATGCGAGACGNNTGAGGAAAATGGTCGGAGGAGGAATGAGACAAGCAGGGTTTCTAGCTGCAGCAGGAATAGTNGCTCTAGANTCNATGGTTGANCGGCTNGCNGANGANCANGCNAATGCNACNANGNTGGNAAATGGGNTGANNAAATTGCCAGGTATNACTATNNCNCCNGAGNAATTGGANACNAATCTNGTTTTTTTTGANATAGAACATCATGACAGGGCAGAACTCTCAAGGAAATTGGAGNCNGAGGGNATAAAGGGCGGTTCAGCGGCTAGGAGATGGAGATTTGTGACTCACTACGGGATAACTTCAGAGGATATAGATTACACGTTAGATGTTATGGCTAGTGCCCTGGCTAGCTGATTCAAGGCCGGCTGTGTTTTAAACTATTTGTCTTCGGATTTACCCGAGTCATCATATTCACCTTTTTAACAGGGCGAGCCTTCATCCTGATGCTCACGTATAGCAACAGGCACTGCAAATGTTCCTAATATTGCAAAATTATAAGTTCAGGCTGTTCTGGGCAAGTATGCTCTTTGACGACGCAGGCCGAATGGTTATACCTGTAGCTCTTGGTTGGCTTGTTCTCACACTTACGGATTCTCCACTCTGGGTGGGTATATCTGCCGGTGTTGCCGGGCTTGGTCTAACGCTGTTCAGCCCGATTGCAGGAGTTCTCGTTGATAGGTATAACCGGCGATATCTTCTACTTGTGACTCTGGCTATCGAAATGGCATGCGCTCTGGTTATGGGCGTTCTGGTACATACTAATAATGTCTCGATTGTCTCTGTTCTCCTATTCTCCTTCATTATAGGGGTTAACGGAGCGACGAGATATTCCTGCGTGAGTGCTTTAACACTCGATCTCGTCGGACGTTCGAACCTCCTGAAAGGTGTTGCTGCCAATTTTTTCTCAATGACCATTATGGGAGTTGTTGCTCCTGTCGCAGGAGGATGGATCATCCGCTCACTAGGAGTNCCATATGCNTNCTATCTCATAGTGGGAGNATCCCTGGTTTCGTTGGTTATTCTGATGAACTTAAAGGGGATTNAGGCGCCAGAAAAAGAGTTGTCCAGCCACGTTGAAGATCTCATAGAAGGTGCCAAGTTTGTATTCAACACGCCGATTGTTCGTATGTTAATACTTGCGATCTTGGTTTCTGAGACTTTTGGGTGGGCCGTAGAATCTATGCTCCCTGTAATCGCGAGAGATGAGTTATCGTTGGGACCGGAAGGTCTGGGCTATTTGATGTCAGCTGGTGCTTTTGGGGCGGTCATTCCAAGCATCATAATTTCTGTAGTTCCCGATATCAAAAACAAAGGGATGCTCATGTTCATAGGTTTGGTTTGCTTTGGCAGTGGATTGGTTTTGTTCGCCTTGTCAAAGCAGTTATACAGCTCTCTCCTCTTTATCGCGTTTACTATGGGGTCAGCGACTGTTTATGAAAGTGCTCTATCCACGCTCCTGCAAACATCTGTACCAAGTAACATGAGGGGGAGAGTGTTGAGTTTCCAGACCTTCAGCTGGGGATTTAGCGGCATGGCTGGATTTCACGCAGGTGCTATTGCTGCTCTTTTCAGTGCACCCGTGGCGGTCGCGGCAGGAGGAGTGATTGTATTGCTTAACGGGTTGAGAATTGGAAAAAAATTAATTTTATTGGCGAGGGACTCCCAAAGGAGTGTTTCGTCGAGACTGGATAGTTAAATCGGTCGGGCGTCGTCAGGATGGAAGCTTCTCAGAACTGTCTGTTATGTACCTATCACCCCACCACCCCGATAGCCTTTCGGCTATATATTTTTCGTAGCCAAGTTTCCCNGGATCGTAAAAATGTTTAACCGACAGTCCTTCGGGAAGATTTTCTGAAAGTTTGAAATGGCCCTCATAATTATGTGAATATTCGTAACCTTTCCCGTATCCCTCATTGGTCATGAGGTCCGTTATTGCATTCCGAAGATGTAACGGGATTTCTGAATCACCCGAATTAGTTACTTCTGACAAGGCTGCGTCAATAGCTTTGTAAGCTGAGTTGCTTTTTGGGGCCGAGGCCAGGTAAATAGTTGCCTCTGAAAGCGGTATTCGCCCTTCCGGGAGGCCGATAAGATGAACAGCCTGCTGAGCCGCTATTGCTATACCCAAGGCTCGAGGATCGGCAAGGCCTATATCCTCTGAAGCAGATATGACAAGTCTCCTTGCTATAAATATCGGATCTTCACCCGCGTCCAGCATTCTGGCGAGCCAATATATAGATGAGTCTGGGTCTGAACCGCGAATCGATTTTATGAACGCTGATATGGTGTCGTAATGACGATCGCCGCCCTTATCATATTTCCTCACACGGGTTTGTAGAACTTCCGCTATTGTCTCAGTTGTGACTGACTTGGTTGAAATTCCTAGTGGCATTGAGTCTACAGCTAACTCCAATGCATTTAGGGCCCAACGAGCATCACCCCCTGCCATATGGGAAATCATTGCAAGGGCATTATCCTCTATCACTAGGGCTTGTTTGCCCAGGCCATTTTCATTAGACTTGACGGCGTTTTTCAAGATAGAGGCAATTTCAACTTCTGACAAAGGTTTCAAGGTAAAAACCCTACACCGCGAAAGCAATGGGGACACTACTTCGAACGANGGATTTTCAGTTGTCGCACCAACAAGAACTACAGTTCCTTCTTCCACGTGAGGTAATATGACGTCCTGCTGTGATTTGTTGAACCGGTGAATCTCATCAATGAACAGCACGGTTCTCTGGCCATTCATTCCGAGCCTCTCTCGGGCACTGTTCACCGCTTTCCGCAGATCCGAAACCCCAGAAGTCACGGCACTCATAGTGCTAAGATGACATCCTGTTATGCCAGCGACGATATTGGCAAGGGTGGTTTTTCCAGTTCCAGGAGGTCCCCACAATATAAAAGAAGGTATATGGCCGGATTCCAGGCTTCTCCGTAANGGGCTGCCTTTTCCTATGATGTGGTCCTGTCCGACAAATCCTTCCAGNTCATTTGGCCTCATTCTTGCTGCCAAAGGGGCGACGTTGGCTAAATTTCTTTGTGCTTCATGCTCAAATAAGGTCATTGGGTAGCGCTATTTATTAAAATGAGAGCTTCTTCNGAGTAACATTAATTCAGTGTACATGAGTTGTAAATAAACAAATATTGTTAGCGACTTTTATATTAGGTAAGTGATCAACCNGCTGGGTATTATCCAATATGAAAAATGAGCATANNTGTCTGNGCTGTGAACGGTTTGTGGGCAGAACTTATTATTCCTCGCCGNAAGGAATCGGNTATCTTCATCTCAGGTGTATGCTGAGGAATGCAGGGTTATTGAAAAGATCGGCGATCGCATCACTGGTGGTAGGGACAGTACTGACTTTGCTGAACCAGGGCGATTTTATCTTTTCTGGACATTTCTACGGGGCCATGTTTTGGAAGGTTCCCTTTACATTTGCTGTTCCGTTTGTGGTGGCTACTTGGGGAGCTGTTATGAATTGCCGTAGGGTTGAAAAATCCTAGATCCTAGAGAGTCGGGCAATCGTGACTCCGGGTCCCCCTTCAGCTGGTGCGGCTGGATATTCGAAATCTTCAATCATGTGATGAGAACTTAGGAAATCATGGACTGCTTTCCTCATATCTCCTCCACTTCTGCCGTGAATAATGTTGACTCTAACCATTCCTGCATTAGCTGCTTTCGTCAGGTATATATCTAAATTTTTCATTGCAATCTTGATGCTTAATTGACGCAAGTTTATCTCGGACGATACAGATAATTGTCGATACAATCTGGACTCTTCACGCCTTTCGTATGGCAATTCAGCCATTCACATTTTGAAGAATGGTTCTTGCGAGAGTGTCATCTTCTTCAGAAAGAACAGTTCTCAGNTCAAATATCAAGCGGTCATCTTCAATTCTGCANACGACAGGTGTTTCACAGTTCCGCATTTTGGCTCCCATTGCATCAGGGGAGCCATTATCGAAAACAAGGCTGATTGACTCCATATCGAATCCTGGAAAACTTCCGCCTCCGACAGCTGATCTCGTCTCTTCTATGGTCAATAGACCTCCTAGTCGATTCTTCAGTATTTGAGCTCTTTCGAGGAGCTGATGTTTCGTGGCAGAAAGCATTCGCCATATAGGTATCTTTTCTTCTGCTTCTTCTCTTATGTAGTGTAGGAGTGTTGCATTTAAGGCTGCTAAGTTCATTTTGTCTATCCTAAATGCTCTGGCAAGTGGATGGCTGGCAAGTTGGGACAAATAATGTTTCTTGCCGACGATTATGCCGGACTGAGGGCCGCCAAGTAGCTTGTCCCCGGAGAAAAAGCATAAGTCTGCTCCTTCCTCAATACTGTATCGAGGAATTGGTTCTCCCGTGAGTCCAAATCGGGAGGGATCCAACAAGCAACCACTTCCGATATCGTGAAGGACCGGGATTCCCTTATTCTGACCGAGTTCTGAAAGTTCCTTTATTGTGGGAGCATGGGTGAAACCTACAATCTTAAAATTACTAGCATGGACTGAAAGCAGTGCNCCGGTGTTTTCATCTATTGCTTTTTCAAAGTCTTGAATATAAGTTCTGTTTGTAGTTCCCACTTCTTTNAAACCCGCGCCACTCTGAATTAGGACGTCAGGTATCCGGAAACCACCGCCGATTTCTACCGCTTCCGATCTGGANACAACAACGTCCTTCCCGGNGGCAGTTGAGGCGATNCCAAGTAACACTGCAGAAGCATTGTTATTTACAACTAGCGCATCTTCTGCTCCTGTGAGCTCGCAAAGAATTTGAGAGACCTGAGATTGACGAGATCCTCTCTTTCCCGAAGGAAGATCGAGTTCAAGATCGCTGTAGCCTGCCGATGCCTCGCAGGCGGCCTGCAGCGCATCTGAACTTAGGGGGGAACGTCCCAAATTGGTGTGCAGTACTACACCCGTGGCGTTAATAACCCGAACAGGCCAGTTACGCCATCGAGTCCTTGCGACACTTAAAATCTCAACGGTGAGACTTTCTATTGAAGGGGCTGGACCCCCTTCCGACATTTTTCCACGGGCGATATCCAGTGTCTCACGAACGAGCTCCGTCACGTTCGAAATACTGAACTCGTCACTCAGTTTTCGTACTTCTGTGCATTCTAGAATGGAACTAACGCTGGGTATGTTCCTATATTCAGCAGTCATATATATCAATCTCTCTCGATCTTGAGGCGATGGATACTGGTAGCCAATTATATCGCCTCAGTCCATTGCTAATAGAAATGAATTCATGGAGAGTAGTTTTCAAAATGTCATTGACCCTACATTTTTTGTTCCTGTACAATGACAAAATTGAGTTTTGCGGCGTAGGAGTGTAATGCTCACAATTGGACTTACAGGTGGCATAGGAACGGGCAAGTCCCTAGTATCGGATTTTCTGAAAAACCAAGGGGCCGCTTTGGTTAATGCTGATTTGCTGGGCCATGAGGCTTATTATCCGGGAACCCCAGGTTTTCAACAGGTTGTGGATGCTTTTGGTAAAGGAATTGTCGGGGTCGACGGTAATGTGGACAGAAAGAAGCTTGGCCCCATTGTATTTTCCGATCCTGAATACATGGATCGACTAAACGGTATTATGCATCCCCTTATTAAGGACATGATAGTGGACCGCCTGACCAAGATTGCCTCAAATGGGGACGAAATTGCCGTAGTGGAAGCGGCAATATTACTGGAAGCTGGATGGAAACCCCTTTTTGATGAAATATGGGTGGTCACTGCTAGTGCTGAAGAGATTATCACAAGGTTGGAAACTAGAAACGATCTCAGT
Organism: Chloroflexota bacterium; assembly: GCA_002708065.1. Lineage (GTDB taxonomy): Bacteria > Chloroflexota > Dehalococcoidia > Lucifugimonadales > UBA826 > UBA11795. The sequence goes on along the minus strand of PAOO01000009.1, from coordinate 39,087 downwards.
AGGGAGGATGCGCAACAGAGAATAGATTCCCAGATGTCGTCAGAGGAAAGGATTTCTTACGCCGATATTGTCTTGGAAAATAATGGAACTATAGAGAAGTTAAAGGAAAGAGTGGAGGAACTTTGGAAAGAAAGAGTTCCTGAGCAAACTAGGAGTTGAAAGGCCAATTATGACAACCCAGAGTCTCTACAAAAGCTACATAATTGAAGAATATCACCTCAAAGAGGAACCTTATTACNTTCCTGTTGGGGACGAAATCGAGCTTTTTGAAGCTGCATATCAACAGAAACTTCCCCTAATTTTTAAAGGACCAACTGGATGTGGGAAAACGCGGTTTGTTGAATACATGTCATACAGGTTAGGAGTTGAACTATCCAAGGTTACAAAGAANGCAGACGGTGGGGTCAACATGCCGCTTGTAACTATTGCCTGCCATGAGGACTTAACAGCGAGTGATCTTGTCGGCAGGTACCTTCTTGAAGGCGACCAAACGGTCTGGATTGATGGCCCGCTCACACGGGCCGTTAAAGTAGGCGGTATTTGCTATCTTGATGAGATTGTGGAGGCGAGAAAAGATACTACGGTTTTAATCCATCCTCTCACTGATCATAGAAGAATACTTCCTGTAGAAAAGAGGGGCGAATTGTTAGAAGCCGCAGAGGGATTTTTGCTAGTGTTGTCCTACAATCCTGGATATCAGAGCGCGCTTAAAGATTTGAAACACAGCACAAGACAAAGGTTCGTTTCAATTGAATTTGATTATCCCCCTCGGGATCTTGAGGCACAAATAGTTCAGCATGAGGCAGGCATAGATGAAGATACGGCCGTTCAGCTTGCCAAGCTTGGNGAGAAGGTCCGAAACCTCAAGGAACATGGGCTGGGCGAGGGTGCGAGCACAAGACTACTGATTTATGCAGGCAAGCTTATGGCACAGGGTATAGCTCCTAGGAGAGCGTGCCAAGTGTCAGTGAACTGGGCCGTCACGGATGACGCCGCAATACAACAAAGCATAGCGGAGATTATCTCCTCCATATTTGAGTAAAGGATACGCTCGTTGGCTAGAAAGCTGAGCATTCCTTTAATAAGGAAGGCGGTTAAATCGGCTTCAGAAAAATCTGTAGGCGAAACAAATTTAAAACTGGCGGGCGTGATGGTTTTGCTTACCCACAGGGATGGAGAGTACTGGATTATCCTGAATCGTAGAACAATGACAGTAAAACATCATAAGGGAGAGATCTCATTCCCCGGGGGTAGCAAAGATGTAACGGACCCGGACCTGCTTTTTACGGCTCTGAGGGAGACTCAAGAAGAGATGGGGATAAACCCTGAAGAGGTTGAAGTGCTCGGCAAAATAGACGTGACGCCCACGCAAACTGGATTTCTCATTTCGCCCTATGTAGGGATAATTGATCATCCCTACAAATTTAGCCTGAGCANGTCAGAGGTTGAGTCCGTATTGGAAATACCTTTGTCTGGCCTGTTTTCTACCCACTATCGGAGTGACGAGATCAAGTCTTCAAAGAATCAACTGCAGAAGGCGCCCGCATATTCATTTGATGGGAACGTCGTGTATGGGGCAACAGCTAGAATACTCGACAACCTGGCNGAATTGATAAAAGCAGCCTGAGAGAAGGTCTCAAGGAGCAACAGTGGCAGCAAAATCACGAGAGGCACTCAAAGCACTCAAACCGAAATTTGAAAAATTTCCGCCCCCGGTTTTGGAGCGGTTTGAAGCGGCGTCTGCGAAAATGCCCACTGCGCTGTCTGACGACCAACTCACGGCTTGGGCAAATATGGGAATAACCATAGCAGAGCAAACTGTAAGATCGTGGGAAGCAGCTTCACATTTTTATCAGGTTAGCCCTTCTGTTTTAGCTTGCATGCCGTACAGTTATTTCGAAAAATGGATGGACTGTGGTTCTAAACTGTCCGAAGAGTCACCCACTCTTGCATCAGCCTATTTCGAAGCTAGTCCAGGAGCGATGAGTAAACTCAGATCTCGTCATATTGAAAGTTGGGCAAGCTTGGGGGACAGTCTTTATAAAGGAACTTGGAAGTCGAGCACTCTTGCGTGTAGATTCTTCGCACATAGCCCAGCTCTTCTTGACAGTTTGAGTTTCCAAGAACTCGAAAGATTTGCAGGGTTTCTAGACGCTCTTTCACACCGGTCATATGACCTCTCAACAGAATGTCTCGCCCTGGGAGAGAAAATATTTCCTCTCGTTGGCGAAGACAANGACGCATTTTTATCTCTAGCAACAACCCTAGTCGATACGGGTTGGCGAGAAGTGAAGAGTTTTTTTGAAGCAGGTTCGAAGGCCCTTCCTAGAATTGATGTCGAACAAAGGCTTCGGTTTATGAAGCTGGCGGAGAGCCTTGTACAAAATGGCGGGACCAACATACCGGGGACTATGCTAGAGATATCACAGGCCCTTTCAGAACTTAATGAGGAATATCACAGCATCGTACTTGGTCTTGCCGAGGCTCTGCTTACTGAGGAAGCAATGGCAATGCCAGAATTCATAAAGTCTTCCCCGTTTGTTCTNGAAAAATTGACCATCGGACAACTCGGAAGGTGGTATGAAGAAGGCGTAAATACCCTTCGTCAAAACAGAGACGGGGGACTTGCATTTTTCAAGATAGAGTCTGCTCATTCAGAGAGTGTTATTGAGGCGTTGTCGAGCGGAATCGAGTTCGATCGTATAAAGCCTGTAATGGAAATGTATTGTCGAGGGCTGGCTGGGGCTGAGATCAAGTTAGCCCAGACGGGTGATCTGGTTGAAAAAAATATTGGTTGGGTCTCAAACGAATCGCCTACAACGGAAGGATCCACGGTCTTTGTTCCTACTGTTGTTGATCGATATGGGTCCAAGGATGAAAATTTCTCATGGTTTAAAGTCGTTTCCACCCATCAGGTGGCTCACTTAGAATTCGGAAGTTTTGGATTCGAATTTGACCATCCTTCAAATTTGTTTCAAAACCTCAGGAATTCTCTGGAGCAGAAAAAGATCGCAGCTGCGGAAAAAATTGACGAAGCTCGTAAGGAGGAAAAACGTTCTGAATATTCTGAGAACGAATTAGAAGATCTTATCTCTGATGATGACGAGTCCGGCATTGAGCGAGCTTGGTTAACAGATATGCAAAGGTTTTTCGATCTCTTTGAAGACCGAAAGCTTGCCTTGGATATATTTACAGTGGTAGAAGATGGTCGTCTCGATGCGCGGGTGAAATTTGAATATCCTGGTATAAAATCGTCCTACGTCCAAGTCCAATCAGACTCGTACTCCAACAGGCCGGATATCAAAGAATTGCCCGCTCGAGAAGCGATGGTTGAGTTTATGGTCAGGCTAAGTCTTCAACAGTATGAAGGAGTGGCCGCACCAGTTAAGTACTCAGAGGAAGCAAGACGTATTGCCTCAATCGCCAGGCGTGTTTTGGTTCCAGAGGCCACTGTTGAAGATACTTCCGAAGCGTCGCTTCGCATTTACGCCATAATATCCGCAATTCCCAATGAGGAGATTCCGCCAGAAGACTGGGAGGATATGGATTTCGAGGATGAAGAAGAAGAGGAATATACAGACCCTGATGATATGGAGCAACTTCTTCAACAGATTGGAATGGGCATGGAAATGGAGTTAAGGCCTGAAGGTGAANATGAATATGAATCGATAGAAGATGTCGATTATAGGGGAGATTTTAAACCTGAGCTTGCTCAGCTCATGACTGAGCTTAGAATGCAGCAACAGGATCAAATGGGTCAGGCTGAGGGAGAGCCATTGACTCAGGAACAATTGCAGGAATTGTTAGAGAACAGTGCTGAACTAGATCTTCAGGCTGTGCAAGGAGAAATCCAAGAATCCAGCGGGATGTTTGCCGACAACATAATGAAGGAGACCGGAGCAGATATGCCCCANTCTCCCGAAAACTCTCAGGGTCCATTTGTTCATGTTGATGAAGATGGAGGAGAACTGGATTCAGCTGAACCTGAGACATTTGTTTATGACGAATGGGATTTTCGGGCGGATGACTATAAGCCAAGATGGTGTGTAGTACGGCAGAAAANGATGCAGGAAGGAGACTCAGCCTATTTTGGAACCACGCTCAGTGAATACGGCACCCTTGTGACAAGGATAAGGAGGCAGTTTGAAATGATGGTTCCCGAGATGTTTCGCAAGGAGCGCAAACTCATGGATGGGGAGGATATTGATATCGACGATGTCATTGAAAACATGATTGATATCAAGAGTGGTGCTAGCCCGGACGAGAAGTTTTACTGGCGCAGGAATAAGGTACAGCGTGATGTTGCTGTGGCTTTCCTTCTCGACACCAGTGCGTCTACGGCAGAAGCAATAGACGAAGGGAAGAAAAACCAAGACGATTGGGATGCCCCGGACGATCCAGTGGAATATATGGTATGGCTTAGAACGCGTCGTGGCGAACAAATGAGGCGTTCATATAAGAGGATTATCGATGTTGAAAAGGAGTCAATGGTTCTTCTTATCAATGCCCTTGAAGCCATTGGAGATGTATATGGCATATATGGATTCTCTGGCTATGGACGTGAGAATGTAGAGTTTTACACGATTAAAGATCTACAGGAAAATTTCTCCGATAGAGTGAAAAAGCGGATTGACCGTATTGCACCACTTCATGCTACTAGGATGGGACCAGCCATTAGACATACGACACANAAATTAGATCAGACTGATGCTAGAACAAAAATTTTGTTCCTAATCAGCGATGGTCGTCCCCAGGACAGAGGCTACAGCCGGGAAGGTGTTGAGAAAGAATATGCTGTACATGATACCCGTATGGCACTTGATGAGGCCAAGGATAAAGGAATCAACTCCTTCTGTTTGACTGTAGATAAGAATGGACATGATTACCTAAAAACGATGTGTTCCGACATGGGCTACGAGATACTGGAGGACATTAACGATCTCCCAGAGAGACTTTTGGTGCTCTATAGAAGACTGACTATGTAGTCAGTCTGTCATCACATTGAATGGCAGAGTTGATTCAACATAGAATTAGGAGATAATTCGAGCCGTTCCCCAGACTTCTGCACCTCCTTCAAGTACGACCATTCATATGAAATGCTAATATGAAGCTGTGCTCTTAATAACCTTAGATTACTGTGTGATCAAACTCTTAACTTGGAGAACGCGATGAGTGAATCAGAAACACTAGCTAAATTAAATAATCTAGGACAATCAGTTTGGTATGACAATATAGATAGAAGATTGATTCAAACCGGCGAACTTTCCGAAATAATTTCAACTGGCGTGCGCGGTCTTACATCAAATCCGTCAATTTTTGAGAAAGCTATATCTTCTAGTGACGTATACGATTCTGATATAGAGATTATGTCCCGTCAGGGGAAGCCGGTTAGTGAGATATTTGAAGCTCTAGCAGTTTCTGATATAAGGAATGCCGCTGAAATTCTTTCAAANGTGTATTCTGAATCCAATGGCGCTGATGGATTCGTATCGCTTGAAGTGAATCCCCATCTGGCCAATGACACAAATGGNACTGTAGAAGAGGCTCGACGCCTATTTAAGGCAGTGAATANACCGAACCTTATGATCAAAGTTCCTGCCACCCCTTCTGGCATGCCAGCAATAAAAACTCTGATTTCAGAGGGGATAAATGTCAACGTGACTCTGATTTTTTCAACAACCTCTTATTCCGAAGTTAGAGAAGCTTACATTTCCGGACTGGAATCTCTCGTTAATTCGGGAGGTGATTGTTCGAATGTATCCTCGGTAGCGTCGTTCTTTGTTAGTAGAGTAGATACTGTTGTAGATGGCGCTTTAGAGGCTGTAAAGTCGGATCAAAGGGATCTTACTGGTAAGTCAGCCATAGCGAATGCGAAAATTGCTTACAGAGATTTTCGAGAAAGTTTTTGCTCGAATCGATTTGATATTCTTAATAAGGCAAACGCGAGAGTACAACGGCCTCTCTGGGCGAGCACTAGCACAAAAAATCCTGAACTGAGCGATGTGCTATACGTTGAGTCCCTCATAGGCCAAGATACCGTTACGACCATGCCGGATTCCACTCTAGCCGCATATAATGACCATGGTAATCCTTTGCCTACATTAACAGACGGTGTAACCGAGGCCTCTGATCACCTTGGTACCATCGCGTCTCTTGGTATTGACCTGGAACAGTTAACTGAAAAACTGATTGCAGATGGAGTGAAGCAATTCGCTGACTCCTACGATCAGGTGATTAAGAATATTTCGGACAAATGCGAAGTTCTCCTTGTTAACTAATAGTTAAACAANCTGACGNNCCCCCGAGTGGTACACGATTATTCATTTATAGACGACGATCCTAGGACAATATCGCGTTTAGCCAATGGTCTCTGGGAAAGAGACCATTCATTGTGGAAAGGNCCGCGGGCCCAGATNCANAATTCTCTGGGGTGGATCGATGGCGCTAATACCAGCCTTTCCTCGCTTGATTGNTTGCTGGATGTCGTCGCATCAACGAGTGAGAATATTTCCAGTGTCGTACTTATAGGCATGGGGGGGAGCAGTTTGGGGGCCAGGGCACTCATCGATTCAACGAATCTTAATAATCCANTCCCTATTTATTTCGCAGNTTCTACAAATTCCTCTCAAATCAGGTCANTGACCCNGTTGGTTGCTCCAGGCAAGTCATTATTCATTGTTTCTTCTAAGTCGGGCTCTACCCAAGAGACCATTACTCTCTTTAGACATTTCCACAAACATGTCAGAAATGACATTGCTATTGAGGCGGGTGGTTCTAGATTTGTAGCTATTACAGACCAGGGTTCACCTTTAGAGACAATCGCTAATAAGAACTCGTTTGATGCAACGATTTTCGGTCAACATGACGTGGGAGGAAGATATTCAATACTAACTCCTTTTGGAATTTACCCCGCTNCTATTTCTGGTGTTAAAACGAAAGAAATACTACTTGGCGCCATCCAAGAATCCGANCACTGTAGGGAACATTTCGTAGATGCTTCGACTTTTTCATTGGTTCGCTATCTTTCGGATTGCCTCAAGCAGTGCAGAGATAAATTGATCATTATTGCTGATGAACCGCTCGCAAGCTTGGCATCATGGATAGAGCAATTAATATCAGAAAGTTTAGGAAAGGATGGCAAGGGGATAATCCCCGTATGTGGGATAGACACAGAAGATTTGAAATATCTTGGAGATGATTGCGCAATTGTCCGGCTGGAAGGCATGTCAAGCTCCAGCGAAGAAGATCAAAATAGAAAAAATTATTTCAATGATCTGAGTNAACANGTTAATCAACCTATTTTATATACCCAGGTCGTAGAACCAAAGGATCTCGGCAAAGAGATTATGAAGTGGGAACTCGGCGTAGCGATGCTGGGTAGTTTGATAGGGGTTAACCCGTTCGACCAACCTCAAGTGGAGATTTCTAAGGGACTGGCTAATGAGGCTATCAAAGATCATAAGAGAAAANCTACTAGGCTTCGCCGAATTGAAGGAATTGAGATTGAAGATTTAGAAGACCTGCTTAAGTCTCTTGGGCGACATACCTACATGGCTTTGCTTGCCTACTTGCCGCGTGATAGAGAAAACGAACGGTTGCTGCGAATTCTTTCGGGTGCAGTGACCAGGCGATGCGAGGTTCCAGTATCTGTTGGATTTGGGCCTTCATATTTGCATTCAACGGGGCAGTTACATAAAGGTGGTCCAGAAAGCGGAGTGTTCGTTCAACTTACAACCACGGATATTGGTGAAAAGATCGAAGTCCCGGGGGAAACTTTTGATTTCTCTTTTTTGAATGAAGCATTAGCGGATGGGGATATGGCGGCGCTGCACGAGCTGGGCAAGAAGGTCGTACGCATAAATCTCGGTTTCGACGCCACTTTGAGTATAGAAAGACTAATCAAAAGAGTCGAGATATTTAANAATTAAGAGAGAACNTAAACTATAAAGAGGCTCCGCCTGTGATNGNNACTGTAACTNGNATCTCTTAGGTNGAAGCGAGTACTGCNAGTGTCTTTTCTGAAATCGTACGGTATTCGTCTAACACTTCGTTGCTGAGGAGAGANGTAGGTTTAGACNTGTCTTGATAATCTGNTCTCAAAGCTATAGCACCGAGGAAATCCAGATCTAACTCATCAGATATCTCTTTTCCAGCCCCTGACCCAAACACCCCTCCAGACATGTTCTCTACAACGCCTAGGACGTTCACCTGCAACTTTCGAATCATATTGATACTTCGCTTCGCGTCCACTTTGGCAAGTTCCTGCGGGGTAGTTACAACTACGAAACCATCCATAGTGAGAACTTGCATAATAGTTAAAGGTGCATCAGAAGTTCCTGGCGGTAGGTCAATGAACAGGTAATCCAATTCTCCCCAATCAGTGGATTGAAGCATCTGATTTATGGCATTATGGATCATAGGTCCCCGCCATATTATTGCTTCGTCCTCGTTTTCCTGGAAGAAAGCCATTGACATAACTTTTAGCCCAAATCTCTCTGGCGGCAACATCTTCTTGTCCTCTCCTACAAGGGGTTGTTCCGATAAGTTCATTGCCCGCACAACATTTGGGCAATCTATGTCGATATCTAAGATCCCGACCTTGGCACCATCATTGGCTAGTGTCGCTGCCAAATTCACAGCTACAGTAGTTTTGCCAACCCCTCCTTTGCCACTGTAAACACCTATCTTGTTTCTGATTCCTGAAAGCGATTCTTCAATTTGGCGTTTCTGCTCAAATTGGCGTTTCATTCCTTCAATACGGGCACGTGCCTGTGCGGGGTTCTGCTGAGCCATTGAGTTCTCCGAGGCTAAATGGAATTGATGCGGCTGAGGTGAGGAGGCGTTACTTAGTCTAGACCAAGGAGTCGCTTCCCCTCTTCTGTAATCATTTCGGGGGTCCAAGGGGGGTCAAAAACCAGATCAACGTTTATGTCTTCGATTCCCTCTACTTCTGCGAGTCTCCATTCTGCCTGCTGAGCTATGTAAGGTCCCATCCCACAGCCTGCGAATGTGAGCGTCATTCTGACATCTACATCCCCCTCTGCTACTTCGACGCCATAGACCAGTCCAAGGTCCACAATATTAACCGGGATCTCCGGATCNTAAACATCTCTGAGCGCTTCCAGCACGTCATCCCGTGTGATAGTTTCCAAGTCGGACATATTGAGTTCCTGCCTGATTGTTTTCCTTGTTGACCAATTTGGTCATGAATAAATTGTATCTATCGGATCTAATCGAGTCAATTTGGTCTGATTTAATTATTTAATTAATCGACAAGCACTTTTCTTAAATCTATTATCTGATCACGAAGAAGAGCGGCTTTCTCAAATTCCAAACTTCTAGAAGCCGACTTCATCTGGGACTCCAAATCCTTTATAAGTCTTGCGATGTCCTCACGCGGTAGGTCTCTAGTCGTAATTGTATNGCCAGCCTTCGGTTCTGATACGGATTTAACCCGTTCAGTTATATCGTGGATTGTCTTACGAATGCCTTGAGCAGTAATTCCGTTTTCTCGGTTATGGGCTTCTTGTATTTGGCGCCTTCGCTCTGTTTCTTCGATGGAATGTTTCATCGATTTAGTCACAACGTCAGCATACATAATGACTTTACCATCGATATGTCGGGCAGCTCTGCCTATGGTTTGAATTAGAGCGGTTGAGGAACGTAGGTAGCCTTCTTTATCGGCGTCTAGGATCGCGACTAGGCTAACTTCCGGCAAGTCTAGACCTTCACGAAGTAGGTTGATTCCTACTATGACGTCATAGACTCCGAGCCTGAGGTCTCTCAGGATTTCGACCCGTTCCAAAGTATCGATTTCGGAATGAAGATAATGTGTTCTTACCCCGCTTTCTTTCAGGTAATCTGACAATTCCTCAGCCATACGTTTAGTGAGGGTGGTTACTAGGCATCGCTCACCTTTTTCGACCCGTTCGTTCACCTGAAAAAGCAAGTCGTCGATTTGACCGTCCACTGGTTTTATTTCGACGACCGGGTCCAACAATCCTGTTGGACGGATAACCTGCTCAACCACATTTTGACTTATTTGCATCTCGTAAGGACCAGGTGTGGCTGACACNTAAACTGATTGATGAACCCGCTCTTCAAACTCTTCGAAATTCAACGGCCTGTTATCTAGGGCTGAAGGTAACCGAAATCCGTACTCAACAAGTGTTTCTTTTCTTGACCTATCCCCTTTGTACATCCCACGAATTTGTGGAATTGTCATGTGTGATTCGTCTACGAATAGCAAGAAGTCATCGGGGATGTAGTCCATAAGGGTGTAAGGGGTGCTTCCTGCGGCCCTTTGGGAAAGATGCCTAGAGTAGTTCTCTACCCCGCCGCAATAACCCGCCACTTCGAGCATTTCCATGTCGTAGTTGGTACGGGATTCAAGCCTTTGTGCCTCAAGAAGCTTTCCCTGACCTTTCAGTTCTTTNAAGTGGTTTGAAAGTTCATCTTGTATNTCNCTTATCGCCATATTCAATTTTTCCTGGGAAGTGACNAAATGTTTTGCGGGATAGACTTCTAAGTAATCTTTTTCTGAAAGGATCTCNCCGGTCAGAGGATCAAGTTGTATTATCCGGTCAATCTCGTCACCCCAGAATTCGATACGCACGCCCAGCTCTTCATACGCTGGCAATATTTCTAGCGTGTCACCTTTGACCCTAAATCTACCCCTCGCTAGATCAAAATCGTTCCTTTCGTATTGCATATCCACTAGTTGTCGTATTAGCTTACTGCGATTTCGAATTTCTCCCTTCCTTATCGAGGCCACAAACCCTTGATACTCCTCTGGAGAACCAAGCCCGAATATGCACGAAACTGATGCTACTATGAGTACGTCTTGTCGAGTTAAAAGCGCTCTTGTTGCAGAATGTCTTAACTTGTCAAGTTCCTCGTTTATATCCGCATCTTTTTCTATATACGTGTCAGTGCGAGGGACGTAAGCTTCAGGCTGATAATAGTCATAATAGCTGACAAAATATTCCACAGCATTGTCAGGGAAAAATTCCTTGAACTCCGAAGCTAGTTGAGCTGCTAAGGTTTTGTTGTGGGCAATAACTAGAGTTGGCTTTTGGACCTGCTCAACCACGCAGGCCATTGTGAATGTTTTTCCACTGCCTGTTACACCGAGTAATGTTTGATGCTCTAAACCTTCGCTGACGCCGGCAGCTAGAGCGTTGACCGCGTCTGGTTGATCTCCGGTCGGCATGAAATCTGAAACTATCTTAAATTCAGGCATTTGATTTCTTTTCTGATTCTAAAATCCACACCATGTTAGTGCTACTCTCGCCAAATGGTTCTCCATTGAACCCCCCATATAATTCGTTAANCCTGAACCCGCAGTTCTTAAATAAGTATTCTGCTTCNTGCNTATACAGATATTTTAAATTGAAATTCACGTATTTACTCTCTTTAACAATACCGCCAACGATTGATTCAATTTTCAGACAAGTTTCTATTGTCTGATTGTGTCTGTCGAAGTTTGATCGATGCCAAACAGTTGTGACAACTCTACTGGCGCAACTTGAAATCTCTTTTACTTGGTATGAGATATCGTTNTATTGGTCAAATAGTTCCCTTGATGGAACGAACATATCTATAACAACTTTGCCGCCNTGCTCGACGTGGCGATGNATCGAATTNAGGCACTTTTCTTGGCCCTTTACATCCATTATTGATTGGAAGCCACGGTAAGGGACTACTACTAGCTGGTAAATCTGATCGAGCTTAAGGTATCTCATATCCATCACATGGGATTTAAGGATAGCTCCAGAGCTAGCAGCCTTTTCTCTTAGTTTGCAAATCATTGCGGGAGAAATGTCTACTCCAGTGACGTCAATCCCCACCTTCGCCATTGGGATAGTCATCCTACCAGTGCCACACCCCAACTCCAAAACCGATCCGTTGATCTTGGAAGCCTCATTGAGATAAAACGGAATGTCACACGTTACGTCGTCATACACTNTGTCATATAAATTTGCCCATTGATCAAAGTCAGATATCAAAGGTACTGAACCTTGTCAATTTCAACGTGATGTGAGGAACTGGAGAGCGTGTCTTAGTTTCCCTTCTGTGGTTAGGATCTCATGACTTGGTACTGAGGCGATTGCGTCACGAGCTTCTTGTATGGAGTAGCCAAGAGCAGTCAACGAATCAAACACATCATCAGTTGACTCTCCGCTGGCGGGAACTGACCAAACGTGATCCATCTTACCCTTGAGCTCCAGTACAATTCTACTTGCGGTTCTTTTACCGATNCCACTCACCCTTGTAAATGCCACGGTATCCTCCGCCCGGACGGCGGCAGAGAGTGAACCCGCGTCAAACGTGGAGAGAATTGCGATAGCTAATCTTGGGCCTACACCGCTTATATTAATGAGCGTNTCAAAAGCTATACGATCCTCTTCAGTACTGAAACCATAAAGCGTGATGCTGTCTTGTCTGATTTGCAGGGATGTGAGAAGCCTGACTGTGTCCCCTGTGCCTCCNAGCGTCTCCAAGGTATTCAGTGGGGCGCTTACTCTAAAGGTGACTCCACCCATGGAAATGTCCGCATAATCAGGTCCTTTAGAGTGGAGGGTTCCGGTGATCGCGGAAATTAACGTTGAAACCATTTGCTACTCCATGATCAGATGATCCAGCATAGTCCCATTATGGTGGCAAATCGCGACTGCTAGAGCATCGGTGACGTCGTTGGGACCGTTAATCTCAATATTTCCTAGCAAAATACAAACCATGGCATTCACTTGTTCTTTTGAACTTCCTCCGTAATCCGTAACCGATTTCTTAACTTCTGTGGGAGCGTAACGTGAGACTGGTATTCCGTGCCTAGCTGCTGCTAGGAACACAACCGCTTGTGCTTGACCGATTGCTATCGCCGTTTTTGGATTCTGTGAGACAAATGGTTCCTCAACTGCGACGGAGTCAGGGGATACTTTACCTATTACGTCTTCCAGCTCTTGCAATAAGTATGCAAGCCTTTGTTCTATTGGATCGCTTCTTTTCGGCGAGAGGCATCCGTGAAATGGGGTCGTCAATTCGCCGGAAATCGAATCTACGACGCCCACTCCCATTCGTAATGTTCCAGGGTCCACACCCATAACCCTCATGTAGTATGGGTGTTCCTATCCTGCCTGGAATCTTACTAATGCTTCATCCGGGAAATCGGCGTTCGAGTACACTTTTTGTACGTCATCAAGTTCTTCCAGGGAATCCAGAAGCCTTAATGTTNGCACTGCTTTGCCGCTCTCCAACATGATGGTGCTGCTGGGTATCATTGATAACTCAGTTGAAGCGATGGTTGCTTCAGTCTCGCCGAGAGTTGTACGTATCTCTTCTAGCGAAGATGGTTCTGAGTAGATATGGAGGGTTCCTTCATAAGTTTCGAAATCATCCGCTCCAGCATCTATGGCAATCAAAGCGAGGTCTTCTGCTATCTCCTCTGATGCATCCACTATGATCACCCCCTTTTGTTCAAATTGCCATGCAACGGATCCGGACTCAGCCATGTTACCGCCAGCCCTTGTTAGAGTGGAACGTATATCTGACACTGTACGATTTTTGTTGTCCGTTAGCGTCTCCAGCATAATGCCAACACCACCGGGACCGTATCCCTCATAAATTATCTCCGCCATTGCGTCACCCTCACTACCACTTCCTGCGCCCTTCTTCACCGCTCGATCGATATTGTCTGCAGGCATGTTGGCGTCTTTTGCAATCTGAATTGCCATGCGAAGCCTAAAATTCATTTCGGAATCAGCGCCGCCTTGTTTCGCGGCGACGATAATTTCCTTAGAGAGCTTGGTGAATAATTTTCCCCTCTTGGCATCGGTTGCGGCTTTCTTATGCTTTATCGTCGACCATTTTGAATGTCCAGACATGGTCCCTGATCACCTCTTGTNTAATTTCATAGGATTTGGCTTCNGATTACTTTATTTTGACTTCCAAATGAAATATGCCGGATCTGTTCAGATTCTAACATTTGAATCCTTGATTGATAGNCGTATTNTGGGTTACGAAATTTTTTAGACGCAAATTGCGGATCGGAACTCCTCTTTTCCAGTGATACCGGGATTCAACCGGTACAGTGACCCTGCACTCTGACCATTTTCAGATAAATTGTTTGCGCCAGCAGTGGTTACATACATGTCTCGGTAGTCTNTTCCACCGAATGTAACGCAGGAGACTTTTTTTGTCTCGAATTCAATCTTTAATACCTGGTTGCCATCAGGGCTATAACGATAAAGNGNAAATCCGTCCCATCTAGCTGACCAGATGTGATCTTCAGAATCTACTGTCATACCATCNGGGATGCTTCCGTCATTAGGTGTGACGATAAATTCTTCACAAGCGGATAATTCTGCTGTCTTTGGATCGATACGGTANCGATAGATTGTTCGTGCGNTNGAATCAGTGTNGTACATAGTATCTTGGTTAGCGGTGAATCCTAACCCGTTAGATATTCCCACATTTTCNACAACAGGTCTCAAAGATCCATCTTTGTCTAACCTGTATAGAGTTCCGGAATGAGATTCGGTTGGCATAGTNCCGCAAAAAACGCTCCCGTTTGGAGCAGCTATCACGTCATTGAAGCGAGAATCTTCTTCTCCTCCGATTCCCTCAACTACTGTTTCTAGGCCTTCACTGCTCCATTTGGCAATAGATCCCTTTTCCATAAATAACAGGAGTTTTCCGTCTGTTTGTATTGTGAAGCCACCTATCTGTGGGCCCTCAAATACTATCTGGTGTTCCTCGGTTTTTGGGTCATACTGGAATAAGCGTCCGTTTGGAATATCAATCCAGTAAAGCAGGTTTCTATCAGAGTGCCATAGAGGGCCTTCTCCCGTGACGCAACTGTAATTAGCAATAAGGTCCATGTGATCTCCTTAGGCAACTTTTTGAGTTTTGACTGATAGGAAATACCCGAAAATGCCTCGTCCTTCTCTACCTTCTTCTCTACTATCTTCTTCTCTACTATATGAGACGTGACAGAACATTGACTGAGGTTTTCAGGCAAAATATTATCGGATGTATCAAAAGGATCACAATATTAATTGATTATCAAATTATTGCAGACTACGAGACCCATTCAATGGACCAAGAACCTGATGGTTTTTTTGCCTGCGCTGTTTTCGTTTAACGAAAGCTGGGTCTTAAACGAAGCAGAAACTTCAATACCGATTTTAAGTAGAGCGTTTATCACTCTGGGGTGTTTTGTACTGGCTAGTTCCGCAATTTATATGTTTAACGACGTGATCGATGCCGATAAGGATAAACTTCACCCTAACAAGAAGTACAGGCCAGTGGCATCTGGCAGATTGGGAAAGAAACTAGCATTGACTGTCGCATTGATTCTTGCTGCAGGTGCTATTTTCGCATCGTCAACAATTAGTGTTGCGATGGTATTCGTATTACTTTCCTACTTATTATTAATGCTGGTCTACGCTTTTTTTCTCAGAGAAATAATACTTTTGGATGTTTTCTGCATATCGGCCGGCTTCATTATTAGGGTAGTAGCAGGTGCGGTTGCGATTGGAGTCCCAATGTCTCCTTGGCTATACGTCTGTATGGGGTTCGGATCCCTTTATATAGCCCTCTCCAAGCGTATGGGAGAGTTAATGTCGGATAATGGCAACGGACATGATGGGAGAAAACTTTTAGAGTTTTATACTC
This sequence comes from Chloroflexota bacterium, assembly GCA_002708065.1. Classification (GTDB taxonomy): domain Bacteria; phylum Chloroflexota; class Dehalococcoidia; order Lucifugimonadales; family UBA826; genus UBA11795. Next base: position 23,412 of record PAOO01000009.1, on the reverse strand, counting down.
AAGAGTTGCTTTCAAGCATGTTAACAATAGTGTTAAGTGCGACACTGATTGCTTACTGCCTGTATACCTTTAACGCCGATAACCTTCCGTCTAACAACTCTATGATGTTGACTATTCCTTTCGTGGTTTATGGAATGTTGCGTTATCTATACTTGGTGAGAATTGAGGGGAAAGGCGAAAGACCGGAAATTATTATCGTCAAGGACATTCCCATTCTGTTGTGTGTTGGGATGTGGTTTTTTGTCTCCGCCACTGTATTGTATCTGTACCGGTAGATCAGGTTTGATAGCCAAAGATCAAATTCCCATTTTGAATCAAGGAGAATGGAAGCTTTTGAATATTCATCAAAACTCCTAGAACGGGCATGTTGACTTTAATACCTTCGGAACAAGCTAAACTTTACGCCTACACAACCGACAGCTGAACGTTTTTACCTCTATAGACATCCCTGAGCACAGGATCGGTTGAACTCAATGCAACGAATACTCCGAGAAAGATTACTCCCGTAACAATAAGTATCTTTGGTGCTCCGAAAAGATCGGCTAGGTTGCCATACCCCAGGTTGGCGAACGCCATTATTCCCCCTGCATGCAATATGTACAGGCTGGATACTCGACCTCTTACACGATCCGGAGTGAATACCTGCACAAATGTCATGGTTAAAGCCATAAAAGTGGACTGTGAAGCACCCATGAGAAACTTAAAGATAAACGCCGGTGCGAGCGCGGAAGAAAAACCTAGTCCGATAGGTGAAATCGCGCTAATTAGGCCGGTAGCAACTAACAGAAAACCCTTTCCCTTTTCGTTTCCTATTCCGGAAATCAAAAATGTTCCGACCACTGACCCTGATCCGAACGAAAGGACAAGTAGGGCCAGCAGGGATGCATCGCCTGAGCCGATGGTATCTCTTGAAAATACTGGCAGAATTGAATCAAACGACATAACAAGCGAGCAGTGAAAAGCTACAAGCACTATGAATATGCCGACAGGCCGATTTGTGTATATAAACTTCAAGCCCTCTATCATTCCCTTGGTTAAGCTAGTGGTCGGAGCCTCCTCGCCGATAGATCGCGTTGACACTAGAAGAATTGCAGCAAGGGAACCCATGCCAAACAAAGCACTGGCACAAAAAAATTGAGCCGTCGAGAAGCCTTCGGCAACCGGCAATCTTGTCGATAACAGAATAGACATGCCAATAACTCTTGAACCGTGGCGAATGGCCGCGTTGAGAGTAATGGCATTGAGAAGATCTTTCTTGGGCACTATGTTAGTGACTAGTGAAACTAACGAAGTCTCTTGAGTTGCCCTGAAGCTACCAGAAATGAAAGCGAGAATGCATAGATGCCACAATTGAAGAATATCTGCGATAGCCAAAATTGCAGCAACAACAATGACTACTAGGGTCCCCCCTGTGGTAATTGCGGTGAGTCGTTTTCTTTCCATCCGATCCGAAAAAATTCCGCCTAAAGGGGAAGCCAACAGAAAAGGAAGCATCGAGGCAAAAGTGAACAAACCAACCAAACCAGAGCTGTCTGATTCTGCCAGCACGTACCACTGGCTCGCTATCAGAAAAGTCCATGTGCTCGCTCCGCCAAGTGCGTTAGATGCCCAGGTAAATCTGTAGTCTTTGTATCTGAAGGCGGCAAGATGCGGAATCGATCCCAATTCTCTTCCTATCACTTATTGAATTAACTGTAGTTCAGATTTACGCTCGGTATTTCACTTGCCTAAGCGTTCATAACTGAAATTAGTGCCTCGGAAGAATCACGTTACGGGTGGTGGAGATAGGGGGACTCGAACCCCCAACCTCGGCATTGCGAACGCCGCGCTCTCCCAATTGAGCTATATCCCCCGAGCCCATTTTTGGTATTCAAATCGTAGCAACCACTCCAATACAGTGTCAATTGAAATGGAAATGGAGGTTGCTAGCAAATGCGAGCCTACATTTAGGTTACCAGACAAAGGTGAAGAAACACTTATTGCTGGGTAATATCGTAAACGGATCTGCTGTTATAATCCGCCCAATTCGGCCTGGAGAAATGCCAGACCCAAGGCGGGAATAGCAATCAATATAGAGATGTTCAGTTTGGAGGCAAATACAGATGCCGTACGGAGAAATAAACAAGCAATCGCTTCTATGGATGTACGAAACTATGGTCACCATTAGGAGATTCGAAGAGCAATCGCGAAGGGAGGCAGACGCCGGCAAACTGAGAGGGATGCATTCGTCGGTTGGGCAAGAAGCGGTGCCCACCGGTATTTGTGCTCATCTTAACGAAAAGGATTATGTTCTTGGGACGCATCGTAGTCATCATCATTGCATCGCTAAAGGTCTTGATTTAGGCGAGATGATGGCGGAGCTACTGGGTAAATCCACAGGGACAGGTAAGGGTAAAGGCGGAACCATGCATATCGCAGATATAGAAAAAGGAATGCTTGGTGCAAACGGTGTTGTTGGCTCCAATATCCCGGTAGCTACCGGTGTGGCTTTAACGGCTAAAGTTAAAGGAACGGATCAGGTTAGTGTAGTTTTTTTTGGCGACGGAGCATCCAGTCAAGGGGTTCTTCATGAATCCATGAATTTAGCTGGTATCTGGAAATTACCTGTCATATTTGTGTGCGAGAACAATAGATACGCGGAATCCACCCCGTTCGAGTACTCAGTTGCTGGCGGTTCAGTGTCCAACAGGGCCGAGGGGTACGGAATTCCAGGTGTATCAGTTGATGGGCAATCAATCCTTGACATGTTTGAAGTTGGTAGGGAAGCCGTAGCTCGGGCCAGGGAAGGGGAGGGACCAACTCTCATAGAAGCACAGACTTACAGGTATATGGGCCACTTCGGCGCAGACGACCCACTAGGATATCGTTCAGAAGAGGAGCAACAATATTATCTGGACAGGGATTGTATCGCTAGAGCGAGGGCCCATATTCTCGACGGTTCGTATGCGGATGAGGAGGAGCTTGACCAGATAGATGCCAGTTGCCTCCAAGCCGTTAGCGAGGCGACACTTTATGCGAATGAAAGCCCCTTTCCCGATCCACAGGAATTGACGGAAGATGTATATGTTTCATACGGGTAAATGAAACGACAGAGTTGAACGAATAGAGGAGTCCTTTCCCTATAAAGTTATTAATCAATTAATAGAGGTAGATATGGCACAGGCAGAGGCAACAAGACAAATTTCGTATATTCAGGCAATCAATGAAGCCCTCAGGCAGGAACTTGAACGTGACCCTACTGTGATAGTAATGGGAGAGGACATCGCGGGTGGGGGAGAAAGAGAAGACTTCCAGGACGCTTGGGGTGGCCCGATGCGTTTGACTAAGGGCCTAGTAAATGAATTTGGAAGGACTCGTATCCGGGATACACCTATATCAGAAGCGGGTTTTGTTGGTGCCGGTGTCGGTGCTGCAGCCTCAGGATTAAGGCCAGTGGTTGACCTTATGTATGTTAGCTTTTACGGAGTGTGCGCGGATCAGATAACCAACAATGCTGCAAAAATGCATTATATGTTTGGCGGCAAGGTGACGATACCTCTGACAATCATGACTGGTATTGGAGCAGGAACCAACTCAGCGGCACAGCATTCTGAAACACTATATTCAATATTTACACATTTCCCTGGTTTGAAATGTGTTGTACCTTCCAACCCATACAATGCAAAAGGGCTGATGATCGCGGCCATTAGAGATGACGATCCCGTCATCGTGTTCAATAATCGCCAGCTCATGGGGCTTAGATTTGATGACGAGGTACCTGAAGATGAGTACACAGTGGAGATAGGGAAGTCCGATATTAAACAAACCGGTGACGACATTACNCTCATTGGCATCGGATNNACGACCCGGGTTTGCATGGAAGCTGCCGATGAATTGGAAGATCANGGTTACTCAGTTGAAGTTCTGGATCTTCTTTCGCTTTCACCAATGGACAACGATGCAATTGTCTCTTCCGTCCAAAAAACCAGAAAAGTAGTGATAGTTGACGAAGACTACCCACGCTGTAGCATTGCAACAGATATCGCAGCTTTAGTTGCCGAGGAGGCATTCGACTATCTTGACGCCCCTCCGAGAAGAGTCACGCCNCCGCATACATCGGTGCCTTACAGCCGNCCTCTTGAANCNCTGTTTGTTCCCAATAAAGAGAAGGTTGTCGAAGCTGCTCTAGAAATACTAGATTAGGAGCTGAATCTTACTATGGCAACTCCTATTGTTATGCCTCGTCTCGGAGACTTTATGACCGAGGGTGTGGTTACGAAGTTCACTAAATCGNCTGGAGATAAAGTAGCTCAGGGAGAAGTGGTTGCAGAGATTGAGACAGAGAAAGTTAACTATGATCTAGAGGCAACCGAAACTGGGCTGTTTCACCCGGTTGTTGAAGCAGGAACTACTGTCGCAGTAGATGACGTTATGGGCTACCTTCTGGCAGAAGGAGAGGCACCGCCAGAAGATTCGGTCACAGACTCCGAAAAGAAAACCCCGGAAAAATNAAGAANGGAAAGGCTCGCATCTCGGGCTGAGAGGCGAGCGTCCGGANCTGCAGGTATTAGGGCAGGATCTGGCACGNGACCTATTCCTTCCACCCCAGGTGCACGAAAACTTGCTTTAGCGCTCGGGGTGGATTTGAACGAAGTTACATCTACGGGCCCTAGGGGACGAATAGTTGAGGCCGATGTGCGTAAAGTGGCGGAGGCAGGTTCCAAGGCTTCAGGGCCCCTGAAGCCCCCAGGTGTACCAGAGCCTTCTGAAATCGTGCAGTTCAGCGGTATCAGAAGAGCGATAGCCAACAATATGAAAGACAGCTTGAGGGATTCTGCCCAATTATCNTTTTTCTTCGATGTTGATGTCACGGAGGCGCAGAGTTTAAGAAGAGAATTAGGTGTTGGATTAACCGAACTCCTGATTAAAGCGTCAGCGGAGACGTTGGGCCGTGTTCCTGNTATGAATAGTGTAGTGTCTGGAGATTCATATTTTCGTTTTGAGCAGATAAATATTGCTATGGCAGTTGCTCTCGACGANGGACTTATTGTGCCCGTTATAAAAGATGTTGGGNNNAAGGACTTGCATNCAATCTCAGANGAAGTGAAATCTCTTTCTGAACTTGCNCGATCTGGAAAAATACNTCCTGANCAATTGNTTGGNGGNACATTCACAATCTCAGTTNTGGGGTCCGTAGACGGATTCACTCCTATTCTCAATCAAGGTCAGGTGGGTCTTTTGGGAGTAGGTAGGAGTCAACAAAAACCNGTTGTTGTAAAAGGGGACATAGTGATCAGGGAGGTGATGACTATCAGTCTTACTGTTGATCATCAAGTCATTGATGGGGCGATTGCTGCCAACTTCTGTAGAAGNTTTGAGCAGTTCATTGAAAGGCCTTCAAGANTGTAATCCACAACAATTCCACAAATTTGTTTAGTACAACCTTCCGTTTCCAATCCATATCGCGATTGCGAACACNAAGAATGCGGCCAGCATTGAAACATATANCCGATACACTGAAGTATTTGCAGTAGACCTGCTCTCTTTGCCGATGGTCCCTGAGATTGGACGTCTCACCCCTCGCAAAGGAGGTACCAAACCTATTCCGACTAACCCTCCAATAATAAATCCCCCAAGATGAGCCCAGTTGTCGATCCCGGGAATAATGAATCCGAAGACGAAATTAATGCCGGCGAGAATTAGAACAGCATTTAANTTCTGTCTTCCTAATTCCCCNAAATCTCTTCTTCTCAATAGAAAAAACCCNCCCAGCGCTCCAAGACAACCAAAAATTGCGCCGCTTGCACCAGCTCCTACGGAGAGAGCTGGAATCATTGCATAGCTGAATGCACTACCCCCTAATCCTGCGCATAGATATANGACCGCGAACCTTAAGTTTCCGAAAATACGCTCGACAATTCCTCCCATGATGAGAAGGCTCAGACAGTTTACGGCAAGATGTGCTGGACCAATATGGAGGAACATCCCNGTCACAAGCCGCCAGTATTCACCTCTACTTATCTCGAAGAAAGTGATCGCTCCCAGGCGTCTGAGATTGGCAGGATCCTGCGAACCTCCAGTTATCTCAAGAAAGATCCAGCACGCGAGGTTAANTCCCAATAGGGAATAAACAACTATNGGCTTCGNGGTTGACATATATGATGAGGTCTGATGATTGGTTCTATGATAATTTGCAGGGGTTNTGNGTATCGAGAGCTGTGACTCTGCTAGATGTCCAGTGCCATAAGGTCTTCATATGTCTCTCTCCNTCGGATGAGTCTCGATTTTCCATTCTCGACCATCACCACCGCAGGACGGGGATTCATGTTGTAGTTACTTGACATTGCGAGGCAGTATGCTCCNGACGACGGAATCGCAACAATATCCCCTGGCTCGAGAACTGGTAANGNAANGTCTTTCACTAACAAGTCNCCAGATTCACAGTATTTACCAGCTAAGGTGACGANTTNTTCTTTTCCTGANTCAAACATCTTATTAGCTGCGACNGCCTCGTATTTTGACCCATAAAGNGCTGGGCGNATGTTATCTCCCATTCCACCGTCTAAGGATACGTATGTTCTGANAGTTGGAATCTCCTTTATTACNCCCACTGTATACAGGGCAACNCCNGCTCGNCCTACGATAGATCTNCCNGGCTCGATTATGAGCTTTGGTTCGGTGTAACCTAGATCTTTGCATTTGATCTTAAGCATAGAGGTGATGATTTCTGCATACTGGGATATCTTAGGGGGNAGTTCGTTTCTCACATACCCGATTGCAAAACCTCCGCCCGGGCTAAATTCTCGTANATTCAATCCCNCATCTTTGAACTGCACCAGATACTCGAGAACCGTATCGATAGCCTCGGAATAAGGCTCGAGTTCGAAAATAGGAGATCCTAGATGGAAGTGGATTCCCTTCAAGTCAAGGTTTGATGAGCCCAGCGCCTGACGTATAGCAACTGTGCCCTCTCCAGATTCAATAGAGAATCCAAACTTTACATCCAGTATGCCGGTGGTCGTATGACCATGAGTATGAGCATCCACGGAAGGGGACAACCTAAGCATTATCCCTTGCACCATGCCCTTCCCCTTAGCAATTTCGTTGAGTAGGTCTAACTCTTGAAAACCATCCACTACTATTGTGCCGATTCCTACGTTGATAGCTTCAGATAATTCTTGGAGGGTCTTATTATTGCCATGAAAATACATTCTCTCCGCGGGAAAACCTGTGGACACNGCTACTGCNATTTCACCTCCAGAAACTACGTCTAATGAAAGACNTTCTTCATTGGCAATCCTAGACATTTCCTTGTTAAGAAATGCTTTGGAAGCATACGCCACTGTAGTATCAGGATACCTTGATGAGAACTCATGGAGATAANTTTTTGCCATGCTCCTTATAGTTGATTCNTCATACACATATAGCGGAGTGCCGAATTCCTGCGCCATAGACACTGTGTCGCACCCACCGATTTCGAGATTTCCAGCGATATTTATGTTCGCACTCAGNGGGAACAGTTCGGCATTATGAAAGGGCATGGTTCATCTCCACTTTGNNCAGGTAATTTTGCATTGCTTTGCGCCAAGCATTGTCTCAACAAATCAATCGGGTAGCGGAACAGTACATACTCTCCTAGTTTCCGCACAGCAGAACCATATCTCACGTTCGTGCAAAGTCATTCCATGGATCTCTGGCTCAGGGATTTCTATTTCGTCAAGGACAGTTCCGGAGTCTGGATCTAGTTTATGTATTTTGCAATCCTGGGTGTCCGCGAGCCACATTTCGTCTTCAAATATGAACAGACCATGAGGGCGAATCCCCGGAGACGGGATTGATCTTTTTACGGACATATCTGTGGGATCCAAAAGGAAGANGGCTTGGGCTGGTGGTACCGCTACCCACAGGTTCTCGTTATCTACCCATTCCATTCCATGCGCACCCGTTACTGGCGAGTCAGGTGAATCCGAAAATTCGACGATGCCTTTTCCTGGCGTGTCATATTGAGCTGCAGTAGTACCGTCGTAATTAAGCTTAAATAACTCACATGTGTATGTTGAGGCTACCCAAAGGTGACCCCCACCCTTCGTTACGCCGCTTGAATGCATTGTATCTGTGGCCAGTTTTTCGATGACGGAGCCGTCAGAGTATGAGAGTTTATAAAGGTTATTGTCGGATTGATCTATCGCCCAAAGACCGTCATTATCAGCCTGCAATCCGTTTGGCTGAGGTCCCGGATGGATCCATCGCTCAGTTGCCTTCATAGCCTACTCCCTAAAGCGTATGTTTGTTGCACTTATGCTTTCCTGACAGATATATAGTAGCTCCCAATCAGGCACTTATGAAACAATTGACACCGCTATTCCTCAGTGCTAATCTCAATTTATCCTAATGGTGGGGGAGTGCGTAACCTTTTCCCACAGATCAAGAAAAACAATAAAGGGAACGTGGAGGATAGTATGGCAGAGTCTCAAGTCTATTACATGGATGCTCATTCTGACTCAGTTGAAACCGCTCTTGCAAACAAGATGATCACAGTATTTGATGCAGCCGGCCTAGACGAAATTGTGGAGCCAAATGACATAGTGGCAATAAAGGTCCACTGTGGTGAATGGGGTAACTCTGCCTATCTAAGACCCGTCTACGCCCGAACCCTTGCGGACCGTATCAAAGAGTTGGGCGGACGGCCGTTTGTCTGCGACACGACCACGTCCACGTATTCCCCTTGGGGATCACGGTCCAGTGAGATAGATATTCTCCAGACCGCTGAAAGAAACGGATATAGTTCGGCTACTCTAGGATGCCCTTTCATCTGCGCCGATGGATTTATTGGCACAAGCGATTTCAGGGTGGATATACCAGAGGGATACATCCTTAAAGAGGCATATGTGGCACAGGCGATCGCGGCGGCTGATACTCTAATCGCCCTGACACATTTTAAAGGCCATAGCATGGGCGTTATTGGTGGTGCCCTTAAGAACTTAGGTATCGGCGCCCAATCAAAGAGAGGGAAATTTAATGTCCACATGGGTGGGCACCCGACCTACGGACTCGGTTCAGCCGGAGTATTCCACCCGGAAAACTTCAAGGGTAAAGAAAATACTCCAGACTGGGAAATTCTAGAGGACTGCTGCCCCTTCAACCTCTTTCACATAAATGAAAACGATGAACTTGAATGGGAAAACGAAAAGTGCGCAAACTGCCTAGGATGCTTTGGTGTCATGGGCCCACGCGGACTCATGGACATACCTCCCCTGCAATTTGATGCAGTGGATGCGGCGATAGCTGATGCATGCTTAGGTGTTGAAAAAGCTGTCGGAAAGGGAAAGGTGGGATACGTTAATGTAGCGGTTGATATCTCACCGGCGTGCGATTGCGCAGGTTTTGCTGACGTGCCCATTATTCCTCACCTGGGAGTTTTTGCCAGTAAGGACGCTGTGGCCATTGACATGGCATGTGTGGATAAGGCTCGAGAGGCGGAAGGAATAAGGGGTTCGAAGGCTGAATTAATGGAAGCGCATCATTCAGGTGATAAGAAGTTTGAGCATGCTTCGGCCACTTTCCACACTCAGAGCGAAGTGACAAGTATCAACGCTGGGCATGAGAACGGACTGGGCAGCAGGGATTATGAACTTATTGAATGCGAACCGGGCGACGTTGAAAGATTCAGGTTCCCGTATGACACCAGGCCCAGCAGACAACGGTTTGCGGAAAAATTTGAAAAATTCCAACCATTCCCATACGACAGGCATGATGGGAAAGGGTTTGACCGGTTAGATGAAATTGACCTGGATAAGGTCAGACATCACTATGAGGATGATGGAGAGGTCTCGGTCACAGAGGTTAAGGAATCGATTCATGCAGATGGTGACGACTAAGCAACTGCTTTCCGAAAGGGAAATGGTTGAAAGGTTGTAGCCGGGATTAGGGGCGGTCACACTGTGATCGCCCCTTAGTTTTATNACATTTTAGNGAGAGGAGNGTTTGTNACATGCCACAATCTGGACAGGAGATGCTGGACGAGTCCATTGNTATTTGCAGAAAAATTGCTGAAGGACTTGGGTCTCAGAATAATGACTGGGAGACATCAATAGTAGAGATAGTTGATAAGTTTGAGGAAGTCAGTGAGACTTTCTTTTTCAAAACTATGCCGAGTGTACCACCGACGAGATCTGCGATGAGGGACTCCGCCTCACTTCTTGAACTCAAAGAAGGAGGGAACTGGAATGATTTTGCTCCCGCTCTTGAAACTCTGATTGTGAGTGCACAGAATGTTATAGAGAAGGCTGGAATGAAAGGAACCACCCTTACATGACGAAACCTGTACTTATTACAGGTGGGGCGGGTAGTGTAGGGAGGCAACTCGCAGGAATGCTTCTAGATCAGGGCAGGTCAGTTAGGATTTTCGACCTGCCGTTTATGGATTTTGCAGGTCTGGAAGGAGAGGAAAATGTTGAAGTTGTCAAAGGCGACATAACAGATACCGCAATTGTTTCTCAGGCCGTCTTAGGGGTTGGGGGTGTACTCCATCTGGCAGCAATACTTCCTCCCAACAGTGAGAAAGATCGAAACTTTACTTTCAAAGTTAATGTGGATGGAACAAAGAACATTGTTGAGGCTATGAGAGTTGGAGCACCCGATGCGACAATAGTGTTCACCTCGTCGATAAGTACCTATGGTGATACCTCGGGGGAAGAACCTCCGGTCACGACCCAACATTCCCAAGATGCAATAGACGTATACGCGGACAGCAAGATTTCAGGGGAACAAGTGGTTAAGGAGTCAGGGGTGAACTCGGTAGTTCTAAGAATTGCCAGTATAGCTGTACCCGAATTTCTTGAACCTCCGGACCCTTGGCCATTTACNGCTGAGCAACGGGTCGAAATGATACATAGAGATGACGTCGCAGACGCCCTTCGCAATGCCATTGATTCGAGGGAAGCAATAGGAAATATTTTCAACATCGCTGGTGGTGAATCATGGAGGTTGAAGGGAAAGAATTATGTGGAGGACTTTTTTGAAGTCATGGGGGCTCCTATTGAAATGGCGGTTTATCGNGANTCCGCGGGATGGAATGATTGGTACGATACAGANGAATCACAGAAAATTCTTGAATATCAGAACCGATCCTATCAACACTATTCAAACCAGATGAGATCTATAATTAAANAGATGATGGAAGAATAATCGGATCTCTCCTGTCCAAAAAGGGAAGGATTCAGAGGAGTGGACCCGTGGTCCAGGTAGCCAACCANACACTAGCAGAAAAGAGAAAGATGCTTGTATCCGCACTCGAGGAAATGGGCAGCGTCATCGTTGCATATTCTGGAGGAGTGGATAGTGCCTTTCTGGCAGCTGTCTCCAATGAAGTCCTGGGACAAAAATCCCTGTCTGTGACCGCGGTCTCCCCAAGTCTTGCTCCTACTGAATTGATAGAGGCTACAGAACTTGCAAAGGTCTTGGGACTGNATTTTCGCACTATCGATACTAAGGAAGTTGAAAGGGAAGATTATCAATCAAACAATCCGGACAGATGTTTTTTTTGCAAAGATGAGCTTTATTCTCATCTTTGCAGATTCGCTGAGGAAGAAGGGTACGGTTTTGTTGTGAATGGGACTAATACGGATGACCTGGGGGATTACCGCCCCGGCTTGGAAGCAGCTAAACAATATGGGGTTCGCAGCCCATTGGTTGAAGCCAGTCTCACTAAAGATGATATTAGAGAACTTTCTAAAGACATGAATCTTAAGACCTGGGATAAGCCAGCACAGGCTTGTCTGTCNTCGCGGATTCCCTATGGAACTACGGTAACCGTTGAGGCTCTTACTCGGATAGCAAGCGCTGAGCAATTCCTTCGCTCGAAGGGTTTTAGACAGCTGCGTGTTCGTCATCATGACACAATCGCAAGGATAGAGATGGAACCAACAGATTTTGAAACCCTAATGTCAGAACCACTAAGAACGGAGATAACTGACGCATTCAGAGGCTATGGATATTCATATGTCACCCTCGACATGGAAGGATTTCGTTCTGGAAGTCTTAATGAGATACTCAGCAAGATGCAAAAGAAAAAAAATTCCACAAGGGAACATGCTTAAGTAGAGTCTTTAAATTCAAGTATTATGATGAATTGGTTCATCCGAATTCAGGAGACCGTCCTTGGATACNTATAAACTGCAGGCTGAAATAGAAANCTATGTAAGCCGTACTCCCAGGTCAGCCGCTCTTCAGAAAGAAGCAGAGCAATTTCTNCCTGGCGGGAGTTCAAGGGGTACTGCTTATTTTGAGCCATACCCCCATTTCATCGAGAAGGGCGAAGGGGCATATATCTATGANGTAGATGGCAATAANTATCTGGATTTAATGATAAATGCNACAAGCTTGATTCTTGGACATGCTCATCCTGACATAGCCGCTGTGATCAGTGATCAGTCAAGAAAGGGCGCTGCTTTTAGTGGACCTACGGAAAGCCAGATACGACTGGCGAAGATCCTCTCCGAGCGTATTCCCTCGGTAGACACTATTAGGTTTACGAATTCGGGTACTGAAGGGACTATGATGGCTGTNAGGGCGGCGAGGGAGTTTACGGGNAAGGAGAAAATACTCAAATTCGAGGGTGGGTATCATGGATCTCACGAATACGTTGCGGTGAGTGTCTACCCTTNGCAGGAAAAACTCGACCCCCTTGGACCTTCTGCTTTACCTGAATACTCAAGCCAACCCAGCTCGATTTTGAACGGAGTCTACGTAGTCTCGTATAACGATTCAGAATCAGCAGAAAAAATACTGAGAGATAATGCCGATGAAATCGCCTGCGTGATTATGGAACCTGTGGTTTCCTCCTTTGGTTACCTGCCAGCGGATATATCTTTTTTGAAAAGGATCAGGCAAATAACGAAAGAGCTGGAGGTAGTGCTAATATTTGATGAAGTTCAAAGCTTCCGTGTTGCACNTGGAGGTGCNCAGGAATTGTTTGGCGTNATTCCAGATATGACCACTCTTGGNAAGATCATCGGAGGAGGAACGGCGGTAGGAGCTTTCGGAGGAAGGATGGACATTATGTCCGTCTTCGATCCAACTGGTGGCGGTGCAGATGTGGCACACGCCGGAACTTTTAATGCTAATCCTCTCACTATGAGAGCGGGCGAGGTTGTGATGAATAATCTCACCCCTGAAGTGTATTCAAGAATGAACAAACTCGGTGAAACCCTCAGGGAGCAGCTTCGTGCTGTATTTGATGAGTTTGATATTGATGCCCANGTGACTGGGNTAGCGTCCATGTTTGGAGTTCACTTCTCTGANCAAACGATACACAANTATAGGGACGCGATTTCTGGAGACANCCAGATGAAGCGGGCTTTTTTNCTGGGAATGTTGAATGAGGGAATACTGANGCAAACNGCATCAGCNGGGGCNTTCAATGCTCTTACTACGATGGAGCATGTTGATAATGTGGTTGAGGCTGCCAGNAAAGTNGTTCAGCGAATCCGCTGATTAATTTCTATGNCGATCACAGTAGAGGATATAGCGCAATATCCCTCGCCAGGTATGGATTATCCGAGCTCTTTTTCATTCAGTCCTGATAATCGATATCTGACTTATTTGAAGTCCGTTAGTCCAAATGGATCTAAATCGCTATTTGCGCTGGAATTGAGTAGCGGGATTGAGTCTCTTGTAGCGAGCTCTCTCGATGATAGCTCAAGCGAGGAATCCCTTGAAGAGCAGCTGAGACGACAGCGTCTCAGGCAGATGGGTCGGGGGATATCCCAATACACCTGGATCACTGGGAACAGGATACTTATTCCAGAAAGCGGAAGTGTTTACATTTTGGATTCTTTGGACTCAACCCCCCGTCTACTTGTGAATGGGGAAGAGTACCCTGCTATAGATCCCAAGGCATCCCCAGATGGGAGTTCACTGGCGTTTGTATGCAAGGGCGATATTTATTCTATACCTATAGGTGGTGGGACCCCGTCAATGAGAACTATTGGAGGCCGAGATGGTACTACCAGAGGCCTTGCCGATTATATAGCTCAAGAAGAAATGCGAAGATCATCAGGCTACTGGTGGTCACCTGACAGTAGTCTAATAGCTTTCACAGAAGTCGACGAAACTCATATACCGGAGTTTTACATTTCTCATCTTGGCAAAGATTTCTCTGGAGATTCTTCTAGGGAAATTCACAGGTATCCATTTGCTGGCTGCGATAACCCTCAGGTCAGGCTGGGAGTNATTGACATGGTGGGCCATGTAACATGGGCAGATTTGAGTGAATACGAGTACATAGCCCGTGTNNNNTGGCTGCCTGACGGCCATCTGGCAGTTCAGTGTCAAAACCGAGAACAGACCTGCCTTGATTTACTTCGGTTTACCGGTGACCTCTCTCATAAAACCGTGCTTCTNAGAGAAGTATCAGAGATCTGGATAAATCTGCATGACATGTACCGCCCTTTGAAAGATGGAAGGTTTCTCTGGGCTTCTGAAAGATCAGGGTATCGACACCTGTACCTTTACGAGGCTGATGGCCAATCCTTTGTACAGTTGACCGATGGGGAATGGCAAGTTGAATCGATTTCTTCTGTAGACGAAATCGGTGAGGTTGTCTATTTCACATCGACAAAAGAGTCCCCAACAGAAAATCACTTATACCGAATATCATTTAGAGGAGCAGACCTGGAAAGGGTTACGCTGGAGGCGGGTATACATACTGTTATATGTAATGCTAGGGTCGGTAAGTTTGTGGACATCCATCAATCTCCAGAGGCTCCTCCAGCGGTCACATTAGAGGGGCTGTCAGGACAGGGTCTAATAGAGGAAATCCATCGACCTACGGATAGAAGAGTCGAAGATCTAGGTTTGAAACCACCAGAGTTTGTTAATGTGCAATCCCCAACAGGAGAGATATTACACGGCGCTGTCTATAGGCCAGATAGATCTTATGGAGACGGGCCTTATCCAACTCTAATTTATGTTTATGGCGGGCCACATGCCCAACTTGTGACCAGAGGCTGGGGTCTGACCGGTTCTCTCCGACCTCAATATCTCAGGGAGAGAGGCTATCTCGTATTTGTTTTAGATAATCGTGGAAGTACCAGGCGTGGCATCGCGTTCGAATCCCACATCAAAAATAGTATGGGAACGGTTGAGGTCGAAGATCAGATTGTCGGAGTGAGATGGCTCATAGAACAGGGTTTGGCTGATCCTCGGAGAGTTGGAGTATACGGCTGGAGTTATGGAGGATACATGGCTCTGATGTGCATGGCCCAAGCACCAGATATCTTTAAAGCAGCTGTGGCGGGAGCACCAGTTACTTCCTGGGACGGATACGACACACACTATACAGAAAGGTATATGGGCACGCCCGATTCAAATCCCGACGGTTACGAAAACGGAAGCGTAATGGCTCACGTCTCAGGCTTGCAGGGGAAACTGCTATTGATTCATGGTTTAATTGATGAAAACGTTCATTTCAGGCACACAGCCCGCCTGATCAACTCGTTAATCTCCTCTGGTAAGGATTACGAACTTGCTATGTTTCCAGACGAACGCCACATGCCAAGAAGGCGNTCGGACAGGGTTTACCTTGAGAAAAGGCTAATACGATTTTTTGAAGAAAACCTTTAATTCTGATTCAGGCGCTATCAGGCGCTATACAGTTATCGGAATTCATAATTTTTTACAAGAGCATGATGAAATCCAGTCCAGGTTCCCCCCTACACATGCAGTGATTTTTAAGTGTTGTGTATATCTAAAGCAACAGGAATTTATTTCCCATTAAAGACGGGAGTACGGCGCTCTATGAAAGCTTTTCGTCCTTCATTGAAATCTTCGCTGTCGAAATTCGTAAATGGCAAGTTGATTTCTTCTACTGTGAACCCGTCCAACGATTGATTAGCAATTACGGATTGCAGAATTTTCTTGTGTCTTGATTGAGAAAGTGGGGCAAGGGGTACCATTTCTCTTGCGAGATCCATAACGGCTTCTTCCAATTCTGATTCTTCTACCAGCTTAGTGATCATGCCCATTTCCAGCGCCTCTGTGTCTCCAATTATTCTGCCGCTTAGCAATATATAATTAGCATTTCCTGGGCCGACCAGATTAACCAGTCTTTTCATCTCACGATAGCCTACTAGTATCCCAAGTTTAGCTACGGGAATGCCAAATTTGCTTCCTTGANCTGCTATGCGTATGTCAGTTGCCATAGAAAGCTCACATCCACCACCCACGCAAATACCTCGTATCATAGAAATAGTAGGCATGGACAAGGCTTCAATGTCATCTAAAGCTCCATCNAATGCCTCAGAATAAATCTTGGAAGAATCGGAGTCATATCTATGCGATTTAAAATCTTTGATGTCAGCACCTGCGGAAAACGATCGGTTACCAGAACCGGTGAATATGACTACTTTCACAGAGCCTTCCTGGCCTATATCCCTAACAGTTTTTGAGAGCAGCTGCCAGCCTTCATAACTAATTACGTTGTGTTGGTCTGGTCTATTGAACGTTACTGTTGCAATGTTGTCTTCTATGTCTAGCAGTATTTCTTTCGCCATTATTTAACACCATATTAAGGATGTAGGTAAATTAGAAGTCTGATCTCTAAAAAGAGGTGTATCCCCCGTCGACCGGGATCGAGATACCCGTCACATAGTTGGATGCTTGGCTGGACAGAAACACAGATGTTCCAGCCAGATCTGCAGGTTCACCCCATCGTCCATCCGGAATTCTGGATAGTATATGGGTATACCGATCTGGGAAATCCTCTCTTATTCCTCGGGTGAGGTCTGTGTGAATCCAACCTGGCAGGATTGTATTAACTTGGATATTATCCCGAGCCCAGGTAACGGCGAGGGTTTTCGTGAGTTGAACCACGCCACCTTTGCTGGAGGCATATGCGACCGCCCAGTCAAGACCAAAAATCGAGGTCATGGACCCTATATTGATTATCTTGCCCCCACCGTTTTCTTTCATGTGTGAATGAAGTTCACGGGCGCACAGAAAAGAGCCAGTCAAATTTATATCTAAAACTTTGTTCCAATCCTCAAGCTGATAGTCTTGGGGAAGCTTTCTGATTCCTATGCCTGCGTTGTTCACGAGGATGTCCACGTGCCCTGTTAAATCCGCTGCTCCTTTAGCCATATTTCTTATTGATGCTTCGTCCGCAACGTCGACTTCTATACCCTTCACTTTGACACCTAGTTCTCTGATGGCACCCACTGCATCAGATGTCTTTGTTTTGTTCCTCGCAGCTATAACTATATCGGCGCCGGCCTGAGCAAGGCCTTCTGCTATGCCGTATCCGATACCACCGTTGCCTCCCGTTACCAAAGCAGTCTTACCTGATAGATCAAAAAGATTCATATCTGTATGCGTCCCCAATAGTCCATGTGAATGTTAGGAGCAGATTATACTTGTTGCCTGAGAGGTCCGTTTGGTCTAATACGGTCCAACATTTCAAGGGTTGAAGAAGATAGAGATTTGCCATCCGTTCGTCTTTTAGCCAGCAAGTCGATAGCTAGTTCAGATATGCCCGAGTGCTCCTGTTGATCTGTTGAATTGAACCTGAGGCAGTTTCTTACCAATACTTTTGCAGAGCGGTCTCTTTTGACCCTGCAGACAGAAGAAAAATGGCATACATAGGGTAAGCAAGTAGTGGATTCCTGGTGCGTTCTAGAAAGTTCACCTGTCGAAGCACTCAAAGGTTTAGAAAGGAACCTTTCCAGACGATCACTCGCTTCTGGNGAAAGAATATCTGCTGATTTCAATACAAATCCTACGTCGAAGACTTGTTGAGCAGCGTGACCGGACATTATCCAAGGTTCCTTGGACTGATTATCCGGCAGAGGGGACAGTCTCNACGTTAGGTCATTTGAAATGGATATTCCAGCAATTTAGGGACTATCAGTTTTACTAAATTACGAACAACTAACGAAACCTCTCAGGGGATTCGGATACAACACTATNCTCAAGCTGGCCATTTCTGATCTCNTTCACTTCATCGGCTAACGANAGAAGCGTNGAATCGTGTGTNGCCGATACGACACTGATTCCTTTCTCTTTCACCATATCTTTAAACAATCCAAAGATTGAACGTGCGTTATTGGAGTCAAGTTCTCCGGTTGGTTCGTCGGCGAGAACAAGAGGTGGTTTGTTAACAATTGCTCGAGCAATTGACACTCGTTGTTGCTCCCCACCAGATAGTTCGTATGGCCGATGGTTGGCACGTTCCCAAAGTCCAACCATTTCCAACATTTCACGGGTTCTGACTTGGCGTTCCCCGGCACCTACTCCCGCTATGCGTAATGGTAATTCGACGTTCTCAAATGCAGAAAGCAAAGGAAGTAATCCAAATGATTGAAATATGAAACCAATAGTATGTCGCCGTACTTGTGTAAGATCCTTCTCTCCCATTTTTCCAATATCTTTGCCTCGCAAGACCACACTTCCCGAGGTAGGCTTGTCTAGTCCCGCCATTATATTTAACAACGTTGTTTTTCCTGACCCAGAACGGCCAACTATAGCTACGAATTGACCGGGATACACCTGAAAGTTGATGTCAGTGAGAGCTTTTACTATGTCTGTGCCAAGCATATAATCTTTTGAAAGGTCAATAGTGCGTATAAGTGCATCGTCTTTTGGCACAACTCCGTCTTGTGGCTCAAACATAGATCAGAATTATTTCCCGGGAGCTATGATGACTTTACCATCGCTGGTTTCGATTTTGGCCCTTTCTCCGATACCTAGGTCCTCAAGTATATCTCGAGGTACCTGAATTCTTCCGTTTCCGTCAACGAGGATGAATTCCTCCAACTCTTTTTCAGTGTCTGCCGATCCAGATATGCTCTGGTAAGATACCCTCCTGCGGATTTCCGTGGAGGTTTTTCCATCGCGGATCAGAACTACTCTTCCGACCTTGTAAGCTATGTCTGGGTCGTGTGTGACTATCACGATGGTTGTACCCAACTCATTATTGACCTCTCCAAACAGATCCAGGATCTCCGAAGCAGTGACGTCATCCAGTTCCCCTGTTGGTTCGTCTGCAAGCAAGAGAGGAGGATTATTGGCCAGCCCAACTGCTATTGCTACTCGCTGTTGTTCTCCGCCNGAAAGTTTCTCGGGTGTGTGATCTAGCCTGTGAGCTAGCCCTACTATGTTTAATAAACGTGATGCTCTTTCATTTCGTTCGGTACCCTTCACGNTTGTNAGCATCATAGGTAAAGCAACATTTTCGAGTGCTGTTAAATATGGAAATAGATTTCTGCTTGTCTGCTGCCATATAAACCCTACCTCTAGTTTTCGGTACTCTTCTACATCGCCAGGATTCATTCTAAGTAAATCTCGTTTGCCTACCCTTATATTGCCAGCTGAGGGATTATCGTACCCGGCCAGAATGTTGAGAAGTGTACTTTTGCCGCTTCCGCTTGCTCCAACAATTGCTACAACCTCTCCTCGGTCGACTTTGAGATCTAGTCCCCTGAGAGCTACAACTTCTAAATCTGCGACCTTGTAGATTTTGAAGAGATCTTCACAAGTTATGTAAGGATTATTTGATTCGCTCAATTGATTTTTCTGTTGTTGTCTTAGTGTGGAACCGTCCGACCTTCAGTACGCAACAATCATAAGACTAATGTGATTCAATCAGTACACTTAANGCAGCATTCTTCCACATGAAGTGCCGCGAAGTGAGATCTCGCAGGNACTTCATCCGTGCTGAGCGTATAAAATTAAAGACCTATGATTTCGGCTACTTTCTCAAGATGGAGATCAGCATCGCCAAATGCTAGTTCGGCTGCTTTAGCTCTCCTCGAGTAAAGTTGCATATTGTGCTCTTTGGTAAAGCCTATGGCACCATGTGACTGATGTCCGAGAGCACATACTCTTCGGTAGGCTTCACTAACCCAGGCCTTCGCCATAGCGACTTCTCGTTCTGCAGGTAGTCCTTCAGACAACTTCCAGGCTGCTTGATATGTGATGAATTTTGCTCCCTCAACATCAGTTGCCATATTCGCACAATGGTGCTGTATCGCCTGAAACGTTCCTATGGGGCGTCCGAACTGTGTACGTTGCTTTGCATACTCCACGGTCATATCTAATACTTCTTGACCGCCACCGGACATTTCTGCACACTTACCGATGGCCCCCCATTGAAGAACTTTCTCGATAGTAGCCCACCCGGCGTTTTTCTCTCCTAGTAGTGCTGAGGACGGGACTTCAACTTTTTCAAAAACTACTTCGGATTGGCGGTCGGATGCGATGGTTTTTAGCAAGTTCTGGGTAACACCTTTTGCCTGTGACGAGACTATGAAGAGGCTTATATCGGTATCTTCCTCACCTGTTCTGGCTGCTACCACTAGGTTATCTGATACGTGAGCGTTAGGAACAAACAATTTCGTTCCGTTCAATACGTAACCGTCCCCGCTTTTATCTGCGGTCAGCTGGATTCCCTCAGCGTCCCACCTTCCACTGGGCTCATTTAATGCCAGGGTGACTATGATTTGTCCTTCGGCGATACGCGGTAAATACTCTTGCTTCTGATCCTCAGTGCCAGCTTCCATAATCGACATTCCACCCATTACCACAGTGGAAAAATATGGACCTGGCAGCATATGCCGTCCCATCTCTTCAAGAAGTATGATGAGATCTTGAAACTCAAGCTCCACTCCTCCGTACTTCTCCGGAATGATGAGTCCCAGCCAACCTTGCTCGGCAAGTTTCTGCCACATTTCCGCGGTGTAACCTCTCTCGTCATCTTCCATCTCACGCACATAAGTGTCTGGGCACTCGGCTTCCAGGAATTCCTGTGCACTGTTTTTCAGCATCTGTTGAGCTTCGCTAAGTCCTAGATCCATCTCAGTCTCCTCTGAAATTTCATTCAGTGTTATATTGCGGGTTCACTAACAATAGGTCGTGGTTATCCTCGGGGTAGGCCTAGGCCTCTTTGTGCCACTACATTTCTCTGTATTTCAGAGGTACCAGCAGCCACCATTCCCCCAAAAGATCTAAGCCATGCGTTTTCAATCCTTCCTTGGAGTGGGGCCCATTTGGATCCGGGATCTAGCTGACCGTGCATTCCCATCATCTTCACACCAAACCCATATAATCGATTCATCATTTCCGTTCCGTAGACTTTGGTAATGGATGCTTCCTTATTTGGGATCAGTCCTTGGCTTTGCATCCAGGCGACGTTGTAACACATGAGCCTGGTCGTCTCTATTTGGACCGCAAGATCCGCTAATTCATGCCTTACTACTGGGTCGTCGGCGAGATTCCTGCCATTTTTGCTGTTTTCTTTAGAAAAAGATATTAAATCCTCTAGAACCCTTTTTGCTCTTGCTGGTCTATCCACCCCAGATCTTTCAAAGTCCAAGAGTGCGGCTCCTACATACCATCCCCTGTTCATTTCACCGACCAGGTTTTTCTTCGGTACTCTAACGTTGTCAAAAGTTACTAGTCCCCTATAGGCTTCCCACATCATCGGAATCTTCTCTACGGTGACGCCTTCAGTTTCTAGTTCGGACAGTACAAAACTAATTCCCCGATGCTTCGGTGCATCTGGGTCGGTTCTCACTAACATAAACATCCAGTCTGATCCAGCATGAGCGGAGTTCCAGATCTTCGATCCGCTTACCACGAAATCATCTCCATCCTCGACAGCNCGGGTTTGAAGNGATGCCAGATCCGAACCTGAATCGGGTTCNGAGTACCCTTGAGACCAGTTGATCTCCGCNTTAGCAATTCTNGGTAGGAACTGTTCTTTCTGTTCGTCNGTGCCGTACAACATTAAGATAGGGCCTACCATGCGAATCCCCGCATCTCCTGCGGGAATTCCCCTATAGGCCATCTCTTCGTTGAACACTACCTGTCTCATATGAGTCGCGGATTGCCCACCGTACTCTTCAGGCCATGCCATAGTGAGCCAACCCTGCCCACCAAGCTTCCGCTTGAATTCCATCACTTTTATCGAATCAACTTCGTCTTCTGCGTCAAGGTCTTCTTGGCGCCAGTTCCATGGCAGTTCTTTGTCAATGAATTCCTTAACTTCCGATCGGAATTCCTCTTCGACATTGTCGAACTTGAAATCCATATTTCTCTCCCTTTTTGCTGGGGCTACCCTCGCGGTAATCCGAGTCCTCTTGTGGCTATGATGTTTCTATTTATTTCCGAAGTGCCGGCCTGAATCGTTTGGGATACATCTGTAAGATACATGTGCTCTATGCGGCCCTTTAGTGGAGCATGGCTTGATCCCGGTCCCAACTGTCCGTGCATTCCTAACATCTGCATTCCCGTATAACTCACATGTTGCTGGAGTTCTGTGCCTAATACCTTCCCCATCGAAGCTTCCTTGTTTGGTACAAGACCCTGACTTTGCATCCACGCTATGTTGTATGAGATCAGCTTGCTAACCTCGACTTCAATTGCAAGGTCAGCGAAGCGATTTCTCATTACGGGGTCATCAGCAATTAACGTGCCGTTTTTCTTGTTTTTCTTCGCGAAGTCGACTAATTCTTCCAAGGTTCTCTTGGCTCCGGCCGAATAATCTACTCCGGAACGTTCGAAATCGAGCAGAGTGGCGCCTACATACCATCCCCTATTCTGTTCCCCTACGAGATTCTTCTTGGGGATACGAACGTCTTCGAATGTAACCATGTTGAAACCATGGTCATCAGCCATGTTTATGATCGGATTGACCGTAATGCCAGGTGTATTCATATCGCAAAGTAGGAAGCTGATCCCCCTATGTTTTGGGGCATCCGGGTCGGTTCTTGTAAGAACCATTATGTGGTCTGCTCTGTGAGCGCTTGAAGTCCAAATCTTCGTGCCATTGACGACAAAGTCGTCGCCGTCTTCTACTGCCCTGGTTTGGAGGGAGGCTAGGTCTGAACCTGATTCTGGTTCGGAGTAACCNTGGCACCATTGGACATCACCACGTGAAACCGGAGGGAGGAACTGTTTTTTTTGCTCTTCAGTGCCGTGAATCATGAGAGTAGGTGCCATCATTCTAGTTCCGAAGACATCCCTGCCAGGAGCCCTGTTATAGGACATCTCCTCCGAAAATATGACTTGCATCATATGTGAGGCACTTTGCCCCCCGTATTCTTCGGGCCACGCCATCGTCAGCCAACCTTTTTCAGCCAACTTTTTTCTCATCACAAGGTTNAAATCCCATGANGAATCNGAATTGTCNTNATCATCGCCTGGGACGGCTAGCGAGTTCCCTATTCAGCCACGATGTCAGCTCCTCACGGAACTTTTCTTCGCTCTCTGAAAACCTAAAATCCATAAGGAAGTTCTCCTTTTGTGNAAGCTATTTATTACTCTATAAAGGTGCCTCAGTTACTGGGCACCAACTGNAGGCAAGTTACTGTGCGAACAATACCTTGAATAGTGTGTATGTCGGTGGTTACTAGTTCACCAACGGCGGTAAGGTCGTTT
>PAOO01000008.1 GCA_002708065.1 Chloroflexota bacterium | reverse complement strand
TTTTTAATTGACTCATATAAATATAATCCTTCGAAAGCAGAGGCTAGTTGGAGAATAAGGCTAAATATTCTGCGTATCCCGCTTTATCCATTTCATTTTTAGGAATGAATGTTAGTGCTGCTGAGTTAATACAGTAACGTAACCCTGTCGGATGTGGCCCATCGGGGAATACATGTCCAAGATGAGCTCCACACGACTGGCATGTAACCTCCGTGCGTATCATCCCAAAGGATTGATCAGTATCCTCTTCAATTTGTTCTTCCACCATGGGTGCGTAGAAACTCGGCCATCCACACATGGAATCAAATTTCGTATCTGAAGAGAAGAGATCCTCACCACAACAGATACATTTGTAAACACCGTTATCAGTTGTGTTCCAGTATTCNCCTGTGAACGCCTGTTCGGTCGCCTTATTACGGGTAACTTCGAATTGAAGAGGTGTCAGCTTGTCTTTGTATTGCTCGTCATCTCTCGGGTCAATTCCACTGTCATTCTGCTCTGCCATGGTCCGTCTCCATAAACCGATTCTTGAATCCTTCAAATAGTATATCGTGCTGTGGATCACAATAAATACATCGCTCACGTAGATGCTGGTCTTTTGCAAAAGACCTTTCAGAACTAAGCTCAATTCACTGATTATGGGGANATCCCCTCATACTTAGCTTAATATCCNCGAGAGCTANGTGTAGAATTCCGCTCACATTCATCAAGATTCAAGACTTAGCCCAGACGGGTAAGGATTTACATGTCATGTCGATAGAATTCGGGGTATTTGATCACATCGAGCCGGTTGACGGAATGCCTTTGAACGAGGTTTACCGCTTGCGAATGAAGCAGTTGGAGGCTTTTGATAACAACGGTTTTTACGCATATCACCTGGCCGAACATCACACGCCAGCCGTTCACAGCCTAGCCCCATCTCAGAACGTATTTCTAGCTGCCGCATCTCAAAGAACCTCAAGATTGAAACTCGCTCCCTGCGTATATGTCTTGCCCCTTCACCACCCCATCAGACTCATAGAAGAGATCAGTATGCTCGACCACCTGAGCAATGGGAGATTAGAGATCGGCGTAGGAAGGGGAGGAGTCATGGAGGCATTTTTTTGGGGACAGGAGGCCGACTCTGACACAAATTTCCACCGTTATCTCGAGACCTTAGACGTTATTCGCAAAGGCCTCAACACAGATCTTCTTACATATGACGGTCGATTTCACAGTTTCGAAAGCCTTCCTATGCGACTTGGACCTGTACAGCGACCATATCCGCCAATGTGGTACATGCGAAATGCCGAGACTGCAGCATTGGAGGGAATGAACACCGTCATTGTTGGTACCCTAGATAGCCTTAGGAAGGAAACTACGCGTTTTAAAAAAGTGTGGAGACAAACTCATGGGGAAGGATCACTTACGATTCAAGGTCAGGAGCCGAAAGTAGGCCTAGTTGTTCATATGGTAGTGGCGGATACAGATGAAGAGGCTATCAAGGTCGCAACACCGGCGTGGGAAAAATATCGATGGAATCTTGCAGCACCAAGAAGAATCGAAGCCGAGAAGAGAGGCTTGACGCAATTCCAATCAAGCCGTGACGGCTCATTTGGATTCGTAGGAGACAGGCCTAAAAGCCTTCCCCAAAGAGAAACTCGAAAAGATATTGAAGCAGAAATAGAGCGTTTTGACCTACAATCAAACAGAGCTGATCCTACTCGGCTCGGAGGTGTTGCACTAGCTGGGTCGCCGGAGTCAGTGCAAAGATACATGGAAGAATACTTAGAAACAGGGGCAAACTATTTTATGTGTTCTTTTCAATGGGGAGATCTCGATCACGAGACCGCGATGCGTTCCATTGAGTTATTTTCGAATGAGATAATGCCGCGACACGCAAAGAACCCGAAGGAGGGCAGCGTTGCAGGTTGAAGTTATAGGAATGATCGGCGCAAAGCGAGAGGGTACAGGCAAGAAAGGGGCCGAAGTTCATGTCATCGGTGGAGGAATCGACGGTGACTACATATCTGACTTTGCAAGAGTCCACGAAAATAGCGGATTTGACAAGGTTCTAGTAGGCTACACCTCGTCTTCAGCAGACGGATTCATAGTTGCAATGCATGCGGCAGCAAACACAAGTCAGCTTGGATACCTCATAGCGCACCGTCCCGGCTTTGTTAGTCCCACGGTACTCGCAAGAAAGGCCGCAACACTCGATCATCTAACTGGGGGGCGTATAGCCCTCCATATCATCAGCGGTGGTGGAGAAGTAGAACAACGCCGTGACGGTGACTACGAGAACCACGACAGAAGATATGCAAGATCGGGAGAATTTATGTCCCTATTGCGCAGACTTTGGACCTCAGACCAGCCGATAGATCACAAAGGTGAGTTTTATCGGTTTGAACAAGCGAAAAGCGATTTCAGTTGTTTACAAGAGCCCCATGTACCACTCTATTTTGGCGGTGCCTCTGAAGCCGCGTTAGAGATAGGGGCTAAGGAATGCGATGTGTACGCATTATGGGGAGAGCCACTTGCTGAAGTGAAAACCAAAATATCTGATTTCCGAAAAAGAGTGAAATCCACAGGTCGCGACCCTAGAACAATCAGGTTCTCTGTATCTACCCGCCCTATTGTCGCAGATACTGAATCTGAGGCCTGGGATTTAGCTCATTCAACCCTTGAAGCTGTTTTAGATTCAGGTGAGAAATCTATGCACGGCATCGGCAAAGAGCGCCTGGAGTCGGTAGGCTCTCAACGGCTTGTAGATTTCTCAAAGAAAGGAGATGTCCTAGACGAACGCTTGTATATGCCTATTGCGGCAGCAACGGGAGGCGCAGGTAACACAACAGCATTGGTGGGTACAGCAGAACAGGTCGTCAGTTCGCTAATGGGGTATTACAAGCTGGGGTGCAGCACGATTCTTATACGAGGATTCGATCCATATAACGACGCTGCATACTGGGGAAAAGAACTTATACCAATGCTTAAGGACGAAGTAGCGAAGTATGTAAAGGCAAATAAGGTCACAGTCCGTGCCTAGCAGGCAAGCGGTTGAAAGAGTAGCCATAGCAGTGCTTGGAAGTCCATTTCCAAACTCTTCATCAGAGAAGATTACTCAATTAGTATTAGATTCACTTAAATCCAAGGGTTGGAAGACTGACATCGTTGAACTATTCGAACTGCCCTCAGACGCGCTTTTACTTAGGTCAAAATCCGACATAGTCGATGCTGCTTTAAATAGTGTCGAAGCTGCTGATCTAGTGATACTCGCATCACCGACATACAGGGCAACTTATACCGGTTTAATGAAAGTGTTCTTTGATCAATTCCCCCAAGATGCACTGCGAGGTAAGCTCGCTCTTCCGGTACAAACAGGAGGCTCGGCCGACCATTCGCTTACAATCGAATATGGGATGTCTCCGATGGTTCGAAGCCTTGGTGCATTAGTCCTTTCAAATACGATATATGCTTGGGGGGCTCACTGGGAAGAAGACGNTTCTCCCAATGATTTGCTCTCTTCTTTGGTGACGACAGCAGTCGAAGAGGTGGAAACACTTACAAATTAATATTTGCTGCCTTAGCAAATATCACTTTTTAGCAACCCCAATTTACCGGCGAGTTCCAACATCTCAACTGCTGTTTTCTCGTGNGCAATATCCACCATTCCTCCCTGATACGAGACAGCAGCTCCGCCTGATTCTCTCGTCTCTCTCATAGCTTCGACCAGACCTTGCCATTCTTCTATCTCCTCTCGGCTGGGCGAAAATATCTCATTTACAATCGGAACNTGAGAGGGATGTATTACAGTCATNCCGTTGTAACCTAGGTCTCTNGAATGGTTTGCAAATGCTCTGAGTCCTTCATGATCGTGAATATCCTGCCAAAGTCCTGTCGTCGGGTAGGGAACTCCGGCAGCCCGGGAATCGAGTAGAACCTTAGATCGAATGAACAGGGTCTCTGTCCCCATTGCGGTCCACCTATAGCCGATTGCCCTGGCAATGTCGCCACCCCTTCCTCCCCCTGCTCCCATGTGAGCAACTCTCTCCGACGATATTCCTACGTCATATGCAAATCTCATGCCTGTGGCTGTCTCTAAACCGGGATCAATAAGAATGGATCCGTGCTCAATGCCTTTTTTTTTCTCCTCAGATGTGATCAGTTCATCAATTGCTTTAACGTCTTCTGGGCCACGNGTCATCGGAAGTGTNATTCCATATGTTCCTTTCTGTACNGCGNAGGANACATCTTCTTCNGTAAGGCCAGTCTCCATATCATTCACACGTACGAAAAGCGTCACTCCTTCNGATGCAAGTTCAGGCACAAGACGAGANACTATTTCGCGAGCAATAGGCTTTTCATCAGGGGGGACAGAATCCTCCAGGTCAATTATCAAAGCATCAGCCCCGTACTTGGGAGCCTTTCTNACCCAGTCTTCCTTATTTCCAGGAACGTACATCATCGTTCTTAGGGGTTTTGCTTTGTCTCTCATTGTAATTTCCTCAAAAGGCAATACATCTAAATNACGCCTTCATTTTTCAATCGATCTANATCAGAGTGGTCTTTGCCCAAAAGGTTTCCATATATTTCCTCATTCTGTTGCCCCAGTANTGGNGCTCCTTTNGATTGAGGAANCTCTCCTCCNGAAAAGACTACGGGAAACCCTGAAACAATTCCTGGCAGATCTTCTTCAAAAGCCTGGCTACGCATTGGGCGTAGGGTTCCACGATCCTTGAAATGCGCGTCGTTCATGATATCCGGTACCGTNCTCACGTGGCTGCACGGGACATCTTTACTTTCAAGCAATTCAATAGCCTCATCCTTGGTAAATTCCATGAGCAAATCTTGTATCGCCGATCTAGCAGCTGATATGTTTTTGCCCCTGTCTAGAAATTTAGCAAATCTAGGATCTTTTGTAAGGTGCGGAGCGTTCAACGCCATAGCAAGTCTTTGCCACTGATCGTCACTCGCTACCGTCACGATAATATCTCCATCTTTTGTATGGTAAAGACCCATGGGCCCGCCCCGAATCCCATTACCCATCCGCAAAGGTTCTCCTGCGTTAAGCGCTTCTTCTATATTCTCCACAAACATTAATGACGTAAGAGTGTCCATCATGGAAACGTCTAGGTGTTGACCCTTACCTGTGCGATCACGTTCTCGCAGTGCTGCGACTATGGAGTAACAGGTAAATAACGGGGTGACCAAATCAGCTATATAAAAGCCAATCCTCATCGGAGGGCCTTCTGGATCACCGTTGATGTCCATTATTCCACTCATACCCTGAATCTCGGGATCATGAGCTTTTCTATGCGAATGCGGACCAGTTTGACCATAGCCAGAGATGGAAGCATAGACAATGCCAGGGTTCACAGCTGACACATCTTCGTAACCCAGCCTAAGCCTACGCATTGCACCCGGGGAAAGGTTCTCGACGACGACATCCGATTCTTCCGCCATATCGAGGAACATCTGCCTACCCTCTGGATGTTTTAGATTGAGAGTTATACTTTTAACACCCTGTGAACGTTTCATAAACCGAGTCGAAAGATGTTTATCCGTTTCCGGTGTAGCCGAATATCCATCTGGGGAAGCAAAAGGTCCGTTCCCCCTAGTAGGGTCTCCAAAACGTGGCACCTCTACTTTTATAGATTCCGCTCCAAGACGAGCCAAATTAACTAATGTAAAAGGTCCGGCAAGATAGACAGTTACACCTAAAACACGGATCCCGGAAAGAGGGGCCATCACATTATTATCGTCAGCCAAGAGAAAATACTCCCACCGCGTAATTTTTTGAGGTCACCATCAGCCATCCTCGAGCGGTAGAATCATATTATGTAAGGGGACAGATTCGGTCAATTTTGATAGTGATAGATTCAAGACTATTTTGTACCCGTGAAGTTTGCCTTTCTCTTCGACTCCCCTCGCATCGGCCAGATTAGCTCAGAAATCACCATACATCAATTACGTTCTACAAGAACAGCTCTGGCACATGAATAGTCCTTACATTCATCAATCGTTTCGCTCTAAAAATGCTCGTGCCCGAGCCATATTGTTGCGGCCTGTGATATAAATGGCGCCTAAAACACCCACCCCGTAAACCAGGAGAGGTCACATGCGAATCGCTTTGATAGGCCAGGCCGCCTTCGGCAAAGATGTCTTAAACGCCTTAGTTGAAAATAATGAAGATGTTGTTGCCGCTCTATGTCCTCCAGATCGAGACGGTCGCCCAGCTGATCTTGTGAAAGAGGCAGCTGAAACTCATGGTATCTCCCTATACCAATACTCAAGAATGCGAGACAGCAAGGCTATTAAAGAATTCCTATCACTGAACATCGACCTCTGCGTCATGGCCTTTGTAACGGATATTGTCCCTATGGAGATGCTCGAAGCCCCGACTTACGGAACAATCCAGTATCACCCCTCGCTCCTACCGGAACATCGGGGGCCTAGCTCCATCAACTGGCCAATAATAGAAGGGAAAAGCAAGACAGGGCTCACTATATTCTGGCCAGACGAAGGGTTGGACACCGGCCCAATCCTACTCCAAAAAGAAACGGAGATAGACCCCGATGACACACTCGGATCTGTTTACTTCGGCAGATTATACCCAATGGGTATTGAGGCTATGATAGAGGCTGTCAACATGGTGAAAAGTGGCAATGCCGCTAAGATCCAACAAGATCACTCAAAGGCTACATACCAGGGTTGGTGTCGCGCAGGCGATGCAGTGATTGATTGGGCAGATACAGCGGCCAATATTTATAACATGATTCGAGGATGCGACCCCAGTCCCGGAGCAAATACCATTCTAGGTAGCGACAAGATTTCTTTCTTCAAAGCTTCCTTCTCACAAACTAAGAGTGAGGCAATACCAGGTACAGTCATAGGTATTGATGATGATTCATTTTCATTAGCTGCAAAAGACGGGATCATTTCGATTGGCAGAGTACAGCTTGATAGAGATCCCAAACTTATGGCTGGGGAATTCGTTGGAACTGGAGCAATCCAAATTGGAAAACGTTTCGGAGTTTGATCGATGATATGAGTCGAAATTTAGCCTGACGATTTAAAGTCAAATAGTAATATAGGAGAGACAAAATGGGTTCAAGATATTTCTTCACAGCCGCCATGGATATACCTGCTGAGAAAGAGGATCTGTTCGACGATGTCTATAATACGGAGCACATCCCTTACCTTACGGAGGTTTCTGGGGTTCTCTCAATAGCTCGTTTTACTACGCAACCTTTGCGGATGGTATTAGGTGGAGAGGAAAGAGAAATAGTGATAGAAGATCAACCGAAACATACTGCTGTCTACGAGATATCATCTCCAAGCGTACTTCTATCAGCAGAGTGGTCGAAAGCTGTGGATAAGGGTCGCTGGTCTGCCGACGTCAGACAACATACTTACAACAGGCGACATGTGCTGTTAAAGGAAACAGAAGTCTAATAGGAGATGTTCGTCTTAACTCCTACTTATCTTCTGTAGACCCAGGTTCATGCTCTGAATCTTCGTCGACATCCGCAACGTCTTCCGGAGGTTCACCGCCACCCTCACTACTGTTCTCAAATCGCTCTCCCATTTGATTGAGAAAGTCTTCTACATCGCGAGGAAGGCTTATATCCCCGTTCTCACTGGCATCGCTGAGTGCGGACTCTTTTCCAGACTCAGGGACACTATCTCCTTTTGGATTTTCAGTCGGACGTGATAACACACGGTCGTAATAGGTTTCCAACTGTTTTATTAGAGTACCAACCTCACTGTCATAATCGATGGCATTATCTATATCCTTGTACTGTTGATCTCCTTGAGCTTTGTCCGCCAACTCCATCGGAAAACCATAAACCGAACAAAGAACCTCCAGTAAACGTGCCGCACCAAGATGATCCTCGTCCAGTTGTACGTATTGAGGAAGATGGGCCATAAGGGTAGTGTTAGTTATATCTAAGGCACTCAAATCTTCGTTAACCTGGTTGACAATCGATGTCGGTCCCTGATAGGTACTCCTCCTGGGATTAAGGATACTTGAAGCCTTATCCTCTTGCTCGCTTTTCATTGAACCAGTTACAAGTATAGGACGCGTATGTGGAACCGAATCGTACATCCCACCAACCCTGCAATATTCTGTGACGTTGCAGTGTTTAAGCAACTCCACAATTGCTTCCGTGTAATCTTCCCCAAAATTATGGGGTTCACGGACATGAATAAACAGGAAGTCTCTATCGGTATATTCGTCATGAGCGTGGTGCACAATAGTATTAGGCTTTGTGAACACTCGCTTCCCATTTATAACCCGCATCCGAGGCCTATAACGAGTAAAATCGAAGAATTTACCCGGGCGAGCCAATCTNCCCATCTCGCGAGCACCCAGATGCTGCTGTAATTTTCTTAGGGATAAAGTGCCAACCCTACCTACATCTACCCACGGCCTTAACATACCAATAGCAATGGTGTTCTTCATTTCCGGAACCGGTTCGGAAAGTTCAAATTCGCCAATTCTCATAAAGCGAAAGCTGTCCTCCTGTGCCATATCATAAATTACCGACGCCCGATTCAGCTAGAGCCGGAATTATACAACAGGGTTTAACCCNACTAGATNATATTCGGGAATCANGCCCAAACTCTCAAGCTTGCTCCCGCACATTGGAATCTTNCCTCTGTATAATGCCGCGATAGTCCACCTTTGGTGAGAACTCAAGAAAGGATGGTGCAAAGTGAAGCNAACGGATTTACCTCCTTTGAACAGGCAGAACGCCCTTGAAGGTNTAAGAGTCATAGATTTCACATGGATTGTTGCAGGGCCTCAATGTACTCGTATTCTCGGGGACTTCGGGGCAGAGGTAATCAAGATAGAAAGCGAATCTAATATGGACTACACCAGGGGTATCCCTCCGGTAATGGGAGCAGACTCTCCCAACAAAAGCGGCTTGTTCAACACGTTGAACAGGAACAAAAGAAGTCTAACCTTGAACGTAATGCACCCCCGCGGTATGGAGATGCTGAAAGATCTGATCTCAGTCTCGGATGTCATTGTAGAAAATTTCAGTTCAAGAGTTTTGGAGAAATGGGGCCTTGGCTACGAGGAACAGAAAAAGATCAGGCCAGACATTGTCTATTGCAGCATGTCAGGTTTTGGACATAGTGGCAGGGATAGGGACCACGTGACCTGGGGACCTACGGCACAAGCACTTTCAGGTTTGACTTTCATGTCCGGGCTTCCTGNCCAAGAGTCAGCGGGGTGGGGATTTTCATATATGGACCACNCGGGAGGCTTTTATGGTGCTATAGCCATACAAATGGCACTGTTACACAGGAATCGTACTGGTGAGGGCCAACATCTAGACCTTTCGCAGGTGGAGGCAGGNATAGGCATGACAGGAACAGCTGTGCTTGATTACACAGTAAATGGCCGTGCTTTTAGAAGAGACGGAATGCCACCTGGTAACAGATCCCNTGACAGAGCGATTGCTCCACATAACAGTTATAGGTGCAAAGGAGATGATCGCTGGTGTGTGATAAGCGTAACGTGTGAAGAAGAATGGCAAGCCTTGATACGAGCGATGAACAATCCAGAGTGGTCTACAGACTCAAAGTTCTCAGATATGTTATCTAGGTACAAGAACCAGAACGAACTAGACAAAAACATCGAATCCTGGACAACATTANGAACACCTCACGAAGTATTAGAGATATTTCAGAATGCGGGAGTTCCCGCCGGTGCTGTTCAAACGCCGCCCGATAGAGNTGATATAGATCCCCAGTTAAAACATCGACGCTTTCTACCTGAANTTGAACATGCAGAACTAGGCACTACACGAGTCGAGTCGATCCCTATGAAGATGTCAGAGACTCCGTGGAAACTCAAAAGNCCTTCCCCTCTATTCGGGGAACATTCTCCNGAGATTTACACNGAACTCCTTGGTGTAGAAGAAGANGANNTAGGAAAATTCTACGAGGAAGGNATTNCATGACTGCNGTTAAGAGTGCNCTCAGCGGAATCACGGTTTTAGAACTGTGTGGAGAAAGAGGTCACCTAATGGGTAAGTTGATGGGAGACATGGGGGCAAGAATTATTAAAGTTGAGCCAANATCAGGGGTCGCAGAACGNCTCGTAGGGCCCTACAAGGATGATGATCCTCATCACGANATGAGCCTGTACTTCTGGGCACACAACACATCGAAACAAAGCTTGAGCGTCGATATAGAATCCAAGGAAGGCAAAAACATTCTAAAGGATATCGCATCCTCAGCTGATGTTTTGATTGAAGACTTCTCTCCAGGCTATCTTCCTTCCCTTGGNTTAGGGTTTGAGATGCTATCTTCGCTAAACCCCGGATTNGTTATGACTTCCCTTACTGGTTTNGGGCAAGATGGNCCTTATCGTGACTACAAATCATCNGACATCGTTTCCTTAGCAATGGGTGGAATAATGCACTCATGTGGATATGACGACGTTCCAAANACTCCTCCTATCCGACCTAGTGGGGATCACGGNAACAAGATTGCCTCACATTACGGGTTGATTGGAACTCTTTCAGCCTTGATACACAGAGATTTTACTGGTAAAGGCCAGTACATAGACGCCTCAGCACATGAAGCTTGTTCTTCTACGACAGAGGCCGCTCTCCCAACTTACCTATACCAAGAGAAGGTCGTCTTCAGACAAACGGGAAGACATCATGGAGCCGTACCAACCCCCAAAACCCTTTGCAAGACATCAGATAATAAGTACATTATCGTATTCCAATTATTTAACAACTTGAACTCATGGCTATCACTTGTGAAATGGATGACTGCTGAGGGTATGGCGGAGGATTTGGGAGATGAACGTTTCAAAGAGATGGCTCGTCATAGGACAAGAACTTCAGAAGAAGCAGACTACGCTTTTGAGATAGTCAGAAAGTTTGTAGCTGCCCATACNGCAGAAGAAATATATCGCGGAGCTCAAGCACTAAAATTTCCCTGGGGAACCGTTAGATCTCCGGAAGAGAATCTTGAGGATCCACACTTTGCCATTGACCGGGACATGTTCCCGGATATCGAACATTCGGAGTTCGGAGACGGAGTCACATTTAGATATGCCGGTACCCCCTATAAGTTCAGCNGTACTCCNTGGAGTGCAACACGAGCTCCATTGCTGGGCGAACATACATTTTCTATACTCTCGAACGACCTCGGATATTCGAAAGCTAAGATTGAAACTCTCTTGGATCGGGGCACTATCTCAGTCAGTAAAGGCTTCACTTGTAATAGTTGAAGATGCCAAATGGGAAAAGAAGTTAACGATACCCCATGCAATAATCCGGTTGAAGATGAAGAAGAGGCGAAACCGATCCCCTTACAAGGAGAGATTNTAGATGGTGAGTCACGTCAGTCTATTTCAGACGCAAATACCCGATTCAGGCGACACAATTTGGACGGACACAAAGGATCATTCCAGATACGATGGCAAACAGGCTGTCTTGGATGCATGATCCCCTTTACTATCATTTTTCTAATATTTTTCTTTCTATTTCGGATGGGCATAAATGCATTCAGCAATTAGAAACTAATAGATCTTAAAACCTTCAAATACTATTAAAAGGAAGATCAGATGAAAGCAGCATTCTANGATGGCAACGGAAAAATGGAGATAAATGATTACCCGACTCCTATAGCTGGGTCCGGTGAAGTAGTGGTGCAAATTAAAGCTACAGGAATATGTGGTTCTGACCTGAACATGAACAAAGCGAAGACATCTGCTGATCAGGATCCTGCTGGGCACGAAGTCACCGGCGAGATAGTCGGGGTAGGCCCAGGAGTGGATAAGGGTGTTGTCGGACAACGGGTGGCAATAGAGGTTCTTGGGAGTGGGCGCGCATGCGGAGCCTGCTGGTACTGCCGGCAGGGCCAATACATACATTGCCCCAACAGAAGTGGTTCCACAAGCGGCGGTTTTGCTGAATATCTAACAAGAAAGATAGAAGGTTGCTACCAATTGGGTGATGATATGAGCTGGGCAGAAGGAGCACTAGTAGAACCTCTAGCTGTTTCGGTTCACGGAGTTCGAATAGGTGGCCTAAAAGGCAGCGAAACCGTAGCTGTGCTTGGTTCCGGAACCATTGGTCTCACAGCGGTTGCGGCTGCACGTCAACTCGGGGCCGGAAAAATATTTGTTACATCGAGACACGTTCAACAGTCGGAAATGGCGAAAAAGTTGGGGGCAGACGGTGCCGCCAGTCCAGAGGGCGGCGAATTCGAACAAATGGTTCTAGATGCCACGGATGGTAGAGGCGCAGACCTAACTATAGAAACCGTCGGTGGAACCAAGAATGACACTTTGGTTCAGTCGTTCGAAGTCACCCGGAGACAAGGGCGAATCGTAATTCTAGGAGTGTTTTACGGTGATCAGGCAGTTGACTGGACAAAACCTGTCCTTAAAGAACAAACCGTGCAAGGATCAATCTGTTACGGAATACTAGATGGAACACACGACTTTGAACAAGCGATAGGAATGTTTGAGAACGAGGATTTTGTCCTTAAAGAGATAGTTACGCACATTTACGGCTTAGACGAAATACAAGTGGGATTTAATAAGGCATATGACAAGACCTCAGGATCTATAAAAGTACAAATACATCAAGGATAAGCAGGTTATGGATTTTAGCGCAGCGATCCCGTTCCTAGAAAACAATCACAGAGGAGTGATAGGCACTCAGCGTCCGAATGGCGCAACTCACTCTAGTATAGTCGTATGCGGAGTGTTCCAGAACAAGGCAGCATTTGTATCTGTATATCCTAAATCTCAAAAAATCATCAATCTCAGACGTAATCCCCTCTGTACCATCCTTGCGGTCACCGATAACTGGCGAGAATATGTGGTGATTGAAGGAAAGGCAGAGTTACTAGACTACAACAACACAAATGAATCTAAGATGAGACCTCTACTACGTGAGCTTTACATGGCATGTAGCGGCTCACCTCATCCCAACTGGGAGGAATACGACGAGGCGATGGTGAAACAGCATGCGGTCATAGTTCTAGTGGANCCCGAGAAAGTTTACGGGCTCTTAAGAAGTTGAGGAGAGTACAGAAATGGCACCTGAGATTATCGAAAACGTTGTGAAAGCTTACCTAGGTAACGACGATAGCCCTGACATATCAAACCCTATCCATTCAACTGAGGTAGCAAAAGCTTATGGGTTTGATGGGCCACTGGTTGGCGGTGTCACAGTATGGGGTTGGGCAACAGAAACCATCTTGGAAGCTCTTGGAAATAGCTGGCTAAGTAACGGATGGGCAGAATACTCTTTCAGGCAACCAACGTTTCCGGGAGACATCCTGAAAGTCCGAGCCACTAGAGACCCTGATTCTCCGTGGAAATCTTGGACCGTGGATATGGTAAACCAAGCTGATGTGGTAAGCGTCACAGGGAAGATCGGTCTGGGAGCAGCCCCGTGGTCTAGCGACTTTGTGAGACCGGTGAATATGGAACCCTCTGTGGTAAATCATAAAGGTAATTTGTCCTTAGAGACTGTGGAAACAGGAATAGACTGGCGTGCTATGCAGGGGGAATTTACTGAGGAAGTTTTAACCGAGTTTACGACCACAAAGCAACTCACCAATAATCCGCTTTTCGTTGGCGGGCCTACTAATNACGATCCTATCGCTCATCCGTCATGGACGGCAGGTTGGGCAGAACAATTAATGCGTCATAATTTCGATGTACCCAGCTCAATGCACACAAGAAGCCGGATTCAACACCACGCTGTCATCCCATCAGGAACTAACGTGATCGGAGGGGCTCATATAGTAGAGGCCTACGAGCGTAAGGCACACCACTTCGTTCACTTCGATGTTTTACTGCAGGACGGTTTAGCTAGAGACATTGCTCAACTAAGTCACTGGACTATATTCAAGATCGCAACATCAGAGGAGCGTGCTAATGTTAGCTAAGACATATTTGTTTGAACACGGAGATAGTTAGACCTATCCATTCCGTTGGATCTTTATCCCCTACAAACAGGCTTCTTGCCACGATCCTATAGGGCTCCGAATAGACGCATATACGACATCCCTATTTCTCAGCTAGTTTCCTGGAGTTGTGTAGCTAGCTCCTCCCGCTCTTGTTATGGCTTCCAGACCCTCTTCCATAGTCAGTAGAGGAACGGTCTTAAAGGAACTAAACGCTCCACTTGAGCCAACTGCAATAGAGATTGCGGCAGCGCTAACATTGTCAGGAAATTCCAATATTACGAAAATATCGTAATCGCCAAATGCATAATACGCAGTCTCAATTTTCCCTCCATGTTCCTCTATCATGGGCCTAATAGCTTCCACCCGGTTTCGAGGATTCTTTATTTGCGCCGCCCAGGCCTCACTCGTATAGGATCCGATAATCAGGTAATGTGCCATTTTTCACGTCCGTTTGAATCTCAATATCTTTTTAGTATCAGAAAATAATAGGCTTAACCTTCATAGCTAAATGCCGAGTAGTAACCGTTCTTTCCTGAGACATTCCACTTCATATCATGGTCTTCAAATGTGTTAACACTTGATCTGGATACGACCACTGGAACTCCCGGAACTACTCCCAGTGGATTCCCGGACACTGTCACATCTGAACCTTCTAATCCTTCGATTGCCTCAATCGACGCTTCAGCTATGTTTCCTACGGTGACGCTCCGACTTTTGCCCTGGGACTTGTATTCAATTGACGCGGAACTGACTCCAAGTATTTCACTGATGAATCCTGCGAAAATCTCAAATACCCCACCTACTTGCCCACCAAACACCTGAGTCAACGCAGCTTGTTGGGACTCGTTCGCACCCTCATCTAAGTACAAAGCAACTTTCCAATTTCCATCTATCATAAGGCCTGGAGCATGGGCAGCCATGGCTACATTCAGCCCAGAGAGATCGGTATCACCGAAATTTCCGCTCTCTATATCCCAGACAATTAAGACGTTGCAATCTCCTTCTTCCGTTGACGGAGCGCTAAGAAAAATACACGGACAGGCTATCTCACAATCACATGATTCAAAATACGTCCCGCTCATATTCCACTTCGTAGCTGTTGTCATATAAATTTTCTCCCTTATCTAGTACCTCAAAGCCCTTATTCGGGCAACAAACATATATGCANTCTAACGTGTGTTGCAAGTGGCCGCACAATACACATANCTTAACCAAATTGTCAGGAGGTTCGAAAATTGACTCCATTGAACATAGGGCATCAAGGTAGTTGCACTATCAGTCTCACCTGATNACCTCGAGGTTCACCCTGTCAGACACGGGAATCCATTAGCATGGTATTCTGCCGCTATATGACCCGTTATTTATCTAATTTCAAATAATACTCAGTTTTATGGAGGTTATTGATGGCTGGAATATCTATGACTGTGGCAAGTATTCAACCTGGCAAAATGGAGGAGGCATACAAATTCGTCGACACACAATCAAATCTTGCATCGACTATCGACGGGATGACAGGGTTCGCAGTAGCTGCAACCGGCGATAACGAATTAACGGTCATCGGGGTGTACGAAAGCACCGCAGCTGCAGAAGCAGCATCTCCAGTTGTCCAAGGAGTTTTCAGCGAAATGGCATCGCTGATGGCGGCGCCGCCTGAGAGAGGCGTATTCTCAGGCGTNTGGTTTTCTTAGTCAATTGTGAATCAGATGTAGAAGGGAATCTTAGGGTCAAAGAGAGGACTGTTCAGGCGGGAACGAGTGTAATCGACCTAACTCATTCGTAGNGCTATTCTTGNAAGAATAGCTCTACGAATGACGTCCTCGAACCATGAAACATCGGTTTTATTTAGTCAGAAACTCCCGTTAAGTTACCCCAAGATGTGATCCTACCCACATTGATCTTGATCATTGGGGCACCAGGCTGAAGAAGTTTCTCATACTGGGAGTATTTCTTCCTGAGCAAATCCTCGGCTCTATTCCGTTCAGCTCCTTGAGCTAAAACTTTCGCCGCCCCATGAAGGATAACAAACCCCAACTGTGCCCAATCTTCCGTATATCTGTCTAATAATATCGATACGGAAGGATTGTTCGCTATGTTCCTAACACGTCTTAGATTTTTAGTCTCTACACTCTTTGGTTTTAAGTCTATTGCGCTATAGATGACGGA
Organism: Chloroflexota bacterium; assembly: GCA_002708065.1. Taxonomy (GTDB): domain Bacteria; phylum Chloroflexota; class Dehalococcoidia; order Lucifugimonadales; family UBA826; genus UBA11795. Next base: position 14,634 of record PAOO01000008.1, on the reverse strand, counting down.
AGTCCCATCCAAAACAAAGCAAATTGGAACAACATGGGGACGACCATTGGTATCGACTGATGCCATTCTTGCTACTCTTTGTCCAATAACAAATTCCATTAAATCTGATCTCATACTTGTAGAATCCAGAATAGCCTATTGAACCATTTTTTCGGGTGTCAAAAGTTCATTGATTTCTAGCCAATTATCCTCAGTCAGGTCAACCAATTCTCTTTGTATTTCCAAGGCCTTATACGGTATATCGTTTTCAGACCTGAAAATTGATCTAATCATGTCATCATTCCATTGGAGGACGACTCTATTTTTCTCTCCTGTGGTATTTCCAGGATTGAAATAACCATTAAACTCTCCTCTTTGACCCGTATCTCTAAAAATCTGAGCTTCTAGATGATCAAGCGTCACTACTTTTCGCGCTTGACCTGGTTTAGATTTATATGCTCTGCGAAGGTGATACATAATCTTTCTCCATTGGCTGTGATATTCATGACAATTCTATGGCCTGACCCGAAAGCGGACCCACGAGGTCAAGTGAAGGTAAAGGTGGCTCATTCTACTGTAAAGCCCAGTGTAACCTTCCACAGCATCACAGTGGCGTAAACGAGGGATGGATTCCTTTTGCCACCCTCTCGCGGTCTCGAAGTTAGCGCCTTTCTTCCAGGTATTCCATATAACAAACGTTGTATGCCTTCCGAAGGAACTCAAGCTGCCCGTTTTCCTTGACTAGGCGCCACCTGTACCAGACAATTAGCAACATAAACAAACGCTGGATGGTAAGGGATTCAGGGCAATTAGCCAGATACAGCAATCGGTTACCAGGTAAAAAGAACCCTTATTGCTGTCAGGCCCAGAGTAACGTTCCGCAGTAGCTCAGTGGTAGAGCAATCGGCTGTTAACCGATCGGTCGCTGGTTCGAATCCAGCCTGCGGAGCCAATTCATTTATGGGTGTTCAAACTTAATAAAGTCGCGGGGTTAACGTGAATGACGAAAATAAGAATCAACAATCNGATCCCTTGAGGAATANCTCATCAAATGGTGAATCGGACGAAGAGTTGAACCAAAACCAAGATACTCGCAAGAACGGAAATTCAGAACGAGATGAAACCACGCCTGTAAATTCAATTGAAGTTGAATCAGTTCCNGAAGACGTTATTTTGTATCGGCAATCTCATTGGGCATGGCTTATGCCTTCTTCGTTATGGATTGGTGGGCTATCTNTTGTAGTTTTCTTCGATTTTCTAACAATGGGATTCATACCTCTTTTACTGGCAATAGGAATAGCAGCACCACGATATCTAAGATGGCGACAAACAACTTATTTTCTTTCAGAAGAAGCACTTTATCTAACTATGGTCGGCTTACCGATCATACAAAAAAAACGTACATTCAAACTTGCGTTCGACACTATGGTTCAACTTGACCCTAAATTCGGATATTTCGGCAGAACTTTAGGTTATGCGGAAATAGGTATTATCTTCGACGACAAACGAATGGCTCGTTTAGGATATATGGCCAACTATGGAGACTTCATAAGCCACATANCCGACAGAACTTCGCTGCCAGGTTCATCNGAAGATCAAAATTCTGATCTGATNATTGGCGAAAAATATGAGGNCAAGTCCGAAAGTATTGATTCTCCAGAGGAGCCAGANGGAAAAAACCANAAATCGGAGACTGAGTAAGTACAAGGCTTTATTTATAGCTGTTTTTATCAACCCGATTTCGAAGGACCATATAGGCAAGCCATATGTTCGAGATGGATTGGTACGCCTGGCCTATATGCGCTTTGCTTGGGGTCACCTTGATCGGGATGGGAACGAAAAAGGCATTAACACCAGAAAAGGAAGCGCATTTTCGTTATCGATGGGTCTCCACCGTTTCNCTACCATANATACGAATGATCGGCTGGTTCGAATTAGGAACGGCTGTNCTCTACCTCACACCCGCTATCGTGTCTCGTAATGAAATATCCTTTATTGCACTCGTAGGCACTGTCCCCACTCTCATTTTAGCTATGTTGAATTTTCGCCTTTGCATCACCAATAAGCGATTCCCACATGTATTCCTGCCTACGGTTATAACGATGGCTTCGATAACGCTTGCTATCATGTTGATTATCTAANCAACACTATTAACTNGAGAAAGTAATCCCNGTATTGCCTAANATTTCCCCTAGGTGNTTTCTATCACGCGCCTGCAATAGTATGTAAACACTATCTCCTGTAGATACGACCAAATTCTTGGTACCTCCGATACGGGGCCANTTATCGGAATANGATCTTATGCAATACCATCCTCTAACGATCTTGATGTCCTCAATATCACCGCTGGGGATTGGATCTTCCTNGCATATAACGGAAATTCGATCCGNGGTTTGTGTTATGGAAATAAATNCNCTTCCACCTATCCANTCTGGCAATACGACTTCAGACGGAAATTCACAGAGGGCGTACTTTTCGGGTAGGCAGTGGTACTCCACGGCGCTTCCATCTTTCCCATTCTCATCCTTTCTTATCTGATCCCACACCTTCGACCAATCNGGCACTCCTGTCCCAAGTAAACTCATATGTTGATAGACAACGCATGTNTCNGCCATATCGAGTANTNCATCNTCNGNNANNTCNGGNTTAGCNANANTTAATCGCCACCACCANCTGGCNCTCCTNTTGGAAGGTAANCCNNTNCNGNACANNCGTNGTATCAATCNTGAAGCTTCCCAAGGTAACCCGTAAGTATCAAGCAAGTGCCATTCGATAGTTTGGTCGAGCCTCAGTTCCTGGAGGGACAAAGCACGAAACCGCCTTATCCAATAACCGATTGTTCTTAGACTCGGAGACGCCTGTCCCTTAGACACCCTGTCACGGATTTGGGTCAGCCCTACCCCTCGAACATGGAGTTCTAGGGCACGAGACATCTGCTCATGACTATAAAAAGGTCTTCCCATATTATTGCATAATATAGGTTATTTATTGCATTTACAATTGCATTATTAGTGACTAAAACTCCATGTGTTTGGAAGCGTTACTATTATTGCTGTTTTATAGTTTTTTATTGCCTTTAAGTATGAGAGCCCTATCGGTAATGGAAAGAAATTAAATGTTCGGGTCTTAGTTAGTAGTCAGCAACCTTTAGTCACAGCTTCTAAAAGACCTTGAATATATCCGTTGGCAAACGCACGCCCTCGGTGCCCCCATTCGGTGTCTTGGTAAGTATTGGGCACATGGTCATCAATGAAAAACCCATCAAATCCGACTTCATGATAGATTTTCATCGCTTTGTACATATCGACGTAGCCAGTGTTGATAAATTCTTCGTGAAACTTCGGTACCTGTCCCGAAACGTTCCGAAAGTGTACATACAAAATCTTTTCTCGCTCACCAAAATAGCGAATCATTTCGTAGATATCATCACCTTCCATCTCTGAGAACGTACCCTGACAGAATTCAATAGCATTGCTTGGTGAGTCAACTATTTCTATTAACCGCTTGTAAGAGTCGAAGCTACGAAGTAACTGAGGAATGCCTCCCAGTTTCTCAACAGGAGGATCACAAGGATGTATTCCCAATCTGATTCCTTCTTCTTCTGCAATTGGCGTTATGATATTGATCCAATACTCTAAGTTTTGCCACATCTCATCTTCAAAATATTCACGACCGTGAGTGAAGGGCATCGCTTTCGCCTCTTCGTAATCAAAAGCGGTGGCAAAGGCCCCACATCTAATGGATTTTGGAGTTGTTCTCCATACCATAGATGGCATCCAGTTGTACCCAAAAATTGGAATACCGGCCTTGGCGATATTACGAATCGTATAGATCATGTTTTCGATCTGCCGGTCGCGCCCATCTCCCCCGAGCATTATCTCGTCATAAAAGTGAGTCGGCACGTTCTCAAGGGCGGTTAGTTTCAGGCCATATTGCTCAGCACTCAACCTCAGCTTAACCAGATCCTGAAGTTCCCACCTTCCTCCAGTTCCAGGAATATCTGCTTTGTTAAGCAGAATGTCCGTCGCGCCATATTGTGCTGCGAATCTAAAGTACTCCGGGGTAGCTTTGCTAAATTGTCCGAATCCTATCCTCATTGTTTCCCATATTTATTCTTATACCTGACAGCTCAATTAGAAATGAATCAGGCACCTTCTATGCCAACTGCCTTGGCAGCTCGCCGAACGTCTTCAACTCGAAACGCAGACAGAATTTCCTTTGTCGAAGTACCACCTTCATAATGATCAACTATCCTTGTAATCCTATCCGGCTTGTTACCCGTCAAAGGAAGGCCTAGTCCACGCAGGGCGTGGGCAAGATCGTCCGACCTGCATTTNTCTAAAAACTCACTAAGAATCATTTTATTCACCCCTTAATACCAACACTCGATTGGATAAGATACTTTTNATTTCATTAACAATNCCTAATCGGATATCCACAATTATACAGGCGACGNTAAAAAAATTTCTNANAAACAAATTTCAGACTTAAGGTCATTTATCATGCTGTCAGTACTATAATCTGGCTAAACGGGTCGAAAAGAGCTTAGGGGTTCGTTATGGGTAAAATCGCAGTCAAAATAATCGACTCGGAAACTAATGAGATGGTACCGGCAAAAGCTCAAGTAATCTCGTCTTCCGGGGAGTATGTATCACCAAAAGATGCTATTCAGAAGGTTGGACCTGGCCATCCATTTTTCTATTCGGANGGTTCCTTTGAAGTGGATGTTACTCGAGGAACCACCAGGATCACCGTAGAGAGAGGAACAGAATACTCACCACGGACAATAGATTTCGATGCATCAGCTTCAGGTACAAATGTGATTGATATTGAGNTTTCGCGATGGAACGACCTACCTGAAAAAGGATGGTATCCGGGAAATACACACATCCACTATGACGAGAAAGAATCTAGGCCAGACCTCCGACTTTCATTAGACCCCCGAGTTGAAAATCTTCGCATGACGGCTATAAGCATATTGAAACGGTGGGATCTNCAATATGCCACTAACAAGTACCCTATAGGGTTCCTCAACGAATTCTCCTCGGAACACCACTACGTTCAAAACGGTGAAGAAAGTCGTCACAACAGAAAGTCGTGGGAGATCGGATACGGACACATCATGCTGTTAGATATTCACAATGCTGTTGATCCCCTCAGCAGGGGTATATTAATAGATGCTTTTGAGCCCGATTACCCTCCACTGTCCTACGCTTGCGACGATACCCGCAGGCAAGGAGGAACGGTAATCTGGTGCCATAACGGGCAGGGTATGGAGGCCCCGGTCGCAGCTGCACTGGGAAAAATAGACGCTTTCAACCTATTTGATCCAAACTGGAATGACATCGAATATGACATTTATTATCAGATGCTGAATGCAGGTATAAAACTACCCGCTTCGACTGGTTCAGATTGGTATATCTGTTCCGCCAACAGAGTATACGCCCAAACAAATACTAAAGGCAGTAGTAATTTCGAATATCAATCTTGGATAGATTCACTGAAATCAGGCCGCTCTTTTATAACAAATGGACCGGCTATTTTCTTATTGGCAAACGGAAAGTCCCCAGGGGATGAAATACAAGTAGAACCCGGATCTGTCATTACAACGGAAATGGAATGGAAATCTCATTATCCAGTGCAAGTGGTTGAACTCGTTAGGAACGGTAAGGTATTTGCAAGAAAGACATATTCAGAAGTATCTCGAGAAGGAACTTTAGCAGCAACTGTAGAATCGCCAAGTGATGGTTGGATAGCTGCTCGCCTGTTCAGCAGCCTGCGAGATAGCTACCTACAGCCACAATTCGCTCATACGAGTCCTATTTATGTAAAAACGGGTAAGCAATCTCCAGAGCATATAGAGGCATGTCGCCTATTTGTTGACCGGATAGATGCCTCAATTGAATGGGTACGCCAAAAGGGTCGATTCTACACAAACGGACAGCGGTCGGAGGTCGAATCTCTTTTTAGAGAAGGCCAAGAAGTTTACCGCAAATGGGCAGAGGAGTTATAAAACGTAACATGGATGCAACAGCTACAATTTTCGAGGACAACGAGAGAGTGCGGGTTACTGAATGGCGATTTGCAGTTGGTGAAGAGACGGGCTGGCACAGGCACGAACTCGACTACACAGTGGTACCGGTTAGCACGGGTACTCTCACAATAGTGGACCGAAGCGGCATCGAAACGTCAAACAGCATATCGATTGGGGTTCCATATTTCAGATATTCGGGAGCTGAGCATAATGTGATCAATCAATCGGAATCTCCTGTTGCTTTCATCGAGATCGAGATCAAATGATTTCGATCTTTAAGTTATTGCCACAGAAATAGCATTGGCAATCACTTCGAATGTAGTCTCTACTTCTGCACTAAGGAGTGCGGCACGTTCTCCATCCGCCCATACCCAAATCCTGAGATGCTCCGGCTTGCCCGTTGACACGAGAGCGACAGACATATTGGAAAAAGTCTCCTGGGAAACTTTTGGATGTGAAATATGCTGTCCATAAAAAACTTTCGGTAACACTTTAATAACTTGCAGCCGCGGAATCTACCTCACTATACAAAGATTCAATAAACCATCGTCGATTCTTGTCCCCGGACATATAAGGAAACCTCCCCCATACCGATCCGTGTTTCCTACTGCTGCCAAAAGTATCCTGCCCTGGAAAATAGATGAATTTGTTCTAATTCTGATCTCTGGGAACTGATATCTAGGCAACTTGATTAACAAGCCATAAATGTAAGACAAAACTCCACTAAGAAAAAATGGAGGGGCACCGGAGTCAACGTACTCTGCCACTTCGCTATCGAACCCTAGAGTAGCCACTGTGGCAAAAAACCTTTCACCTACTTTACCCAGATCTATCTTCTTGGTATTGCCGGTTTTGATTGCCACCGCAAGCTTAATAGGCGAATCAGGCAGGGAAATGGATGTAGAGAAATCGTTACATCGCCCCGCGGGCAAGACGGCTAAAACAGGAGTTACCGTCGAACCTGGGCAGGGCTTTATACCATTAATAATTTCATGGACCGTTCCGTCGCCACCACAGGCGACAATAACGTCAGATCCTTCAGCTATTGCGAGTCGAGCTAATTCCTCTGATTCTCCAGCCGATGAGGCTGTTTTAAGAGTGGTGGAGACTTGCAACCGGGAAAGTGCTTCAACAAGNTTGTGGGACAACTCNCCAGCCTTACCATCTCCGGCCATTGGATTGGCGATGACAAAGACTTCACTCCCCATTCATACTTCCGATTTAACTATAATCCGTATTACCATAAAATTCCGATCTGAAAGACGTTCCATNATTACGAAACATCCAGACGCCAAGTTATTGAAATACCTATAACCAATTTAAGTTCCCNGGCGAAAAGATTAACTCCTTTCTGATCAGAAACTGGCCCATCAGACNGGATAATGTTTGTGGCACNCAGCTCATTTACTAACTAATTTCAACTTGCTACGAATCCGTTGGGTTAAAATNACCCAACTGCGTAGCCTGATTCATCTTAACCGTTTTCGTTTTCTCTCTACGTTCGCTAAGTTGGGCGTAAGCAGTAGCGATACCAAAGGAGGTATTTCCATGGCAGTTAGAATCGTTACNGATAGCACGTCTGATCTACCCGCAGCTATGGCATCAGAGTACGGGATTGAGGTTGTTCCTCTTAACGTCCACTTCGGAGATTCCGTATTTAAGGATGGCGTAGATATAACCACTGATCAATTTTTTGACAGATTAATCAACGGGGACGAGTTCCCGTCTACTTCTCAACCTTCAATGGGGGAATTCGTTGAGGCATACGAACNGATATCTGAAGAAGGTGACGAAGTAGTATCCGTTCACTTATCNTCCAAACTAAGTGGAACTTACAACTCTGCNGAACAAGCATCAAANCATCTCGAGGNCAAAATAAAGATACATCTAGTAGANACNGAGCAAGTNACNNTNACNGTGGGNTTTGCGGCNATTGCNGCAGCNAAAGTAGCAAGCAANGGAGGNTCCGCCGAAGACGCAGTCGAAGCGGCNAGGTCAATATCTNCTNGAAGCANTTTNTATGCTTTATTCGATACNCTNGAGTTTCTTGCGAAAGGAGGNCGCATCGGAAGAGCTCAGTCTATGNTAGGGAGNCTATTNAANATCCGGCCNNTNCTNATGCTCGNTAANGGNGTNGTTGAGCCATANTCCAAAGCNCGTTCCAGAAGTGCTGGNATGGCAGAGCTCGAAAAGGCNGTNAGANCTCTNGGTANAGCGGAAGANATAGCAATCATGTATAGCACNGAANNTGATGAAGCTCACGNAATTGCAGATANGTTGNNTGACATNCTCCCCGAAGGAAAGCNNCCNNTTNTCTCCAGAGTCGGGCCAGTNATAGGCACNCANGCAGGNCCCAGGTTGATTGCTGTTGGCCACGTATCGAATGCACCAGAAGAAAGTTAGAACTCAAATTAAATAAGCCGTGAAAGTCGAAATCGTACACAAAGTAACCTCCGACAGTATTCCGCTTGCCGGCGCTTACATTGAAGCTAATGAGGAGCTACCTAAGAAAGCGATTTCAGCAGTGATATTTCTCCATGGAGATGGAGGCAATTTTTACTCACCTCTTTACCTATCTATAGGCAAGACTTTGGCAAAAAATGGGATAACTTTTCTTTCAGCAAACAGAAGGGGCCACGACATCATTTCACATGGAGCCAGTGGAGGCCCACCAAGAGGCTACGCTTTCGAATCTGTTTCCGAGGCCCCGATTGACTACGAGGCCTGGATCTCTTTACTGAAGGACAGGGGACATAACTTTGTTGCGATAGGAGGACATAGTGGTGGAGCAGTCCGAGCCATTTATTCGCAGGCACTCGGCGATTTCCCAGAGGTAAAGGCTGTTTTAGCCATATCACCTGGAGAATACAACCACAACTTGTTACGCCAACTCCACCGAGACGACTTCACTTTTGCCTTTGAACATGCGATGTTGGAGGTATCCTCTGGGAGGCCAGACACATTATTGAAGCCGGGTGTTCCTTGGAGTTCAACATGGACAGCAAAAGCATTTACCGACTGCTTTAATCCTGATAACAGATACCAAGTAAGTGTTCATGCTAAATCCATCGACGTTCCGGTTCTTTTTACATTCGGCGAACTAGAAACTGAATTTGGCGGCGATCAGGAACTGCCGGTATGCGGCCTCGCAATGAGGACTATCGAAAAGGGTAATTTCGACTTCGGAAAAAAACTTACCTTAAAAGTTGTTACAGGTGCAAATCATAGTTACTTCGGCAGAGAGAACGACTTGGCCAGAACAATTCTAGAGTTCATTAAAGTCGTTAACTGACTGCTGGGAATTTGTGCTGGAACCGCTGATGACACAATAAACCTCGACGGGACCTTCTTGACTTTCCCCTTTGGCCCAGCTGTAGTAATATCCGCCCGACATATGACCGCGTTTAGGACCTTTAGAACGGAGTTGACGGTATGAGCCTCAGAGGAAAAGCTGCTATTGTGGGTATCGGAGAGGTGCCTACGAGGCGTATCCACGAAGGTAGGTCTCTATACGGATTATGCGCAGAAGCAGCAGGACTTGCAATCAGAGATGCCGGCCTAGTAAAGGATGACATCGACGGACTAGTGACAGACGGCGTGGCAGCTCCGCCCGCTACGGCGGAATACATAGGCATTAAACCTAGCTTCGCAACAGGTGTATCAATGCAGGGCGCAAGCGGTGCCACGGCCACTATGGTTGCAGCGTCTGCAATAAATAGCGGCATCTGCTCAACCGTCCTAGTCGTTATGGGCAATTCCCGAGAGGATGCCACCAGACAGGGTCGTATAGCCTGTCGTGGCACCCCTGGGCCAAGCGTTCGTTCAGAATGGGAGGAACCGTACGGTATGGCACCTGGAGCTAACACTGGTTACGGGCTCATATACAGACGCCATATGCACGAGTACGGAACCACTGAAGAACAACTTGCAAAGATGGCAGCGGATCAAAGATTTAACGCCATGGAGAATGTAAACGCAGTTTTCCACGGGCAACCCGCCACAAGAGAAGATGTGCTTAATTCACGTTACATCAACGAGCCGTTGAAACTTCTTGAATCAGTAATGCCCTGCGATGGTGCAGCTGCTCTCGTGATTACCTCCCCAGAACGCGCCAAGACGATGAAAAATAAACCTGCTTATATTCTTGGCGTAGGCCTTCAGCAAGGAGAAGCAAACATCTGGCAGAGGGAAAAGTTCACAGAGACACCAACTGTGGAATCTTCGAGACGAGCACTTGAGATGGCAGGCTATACACCCAGCGATATTGAGTTCGCTGAATTTTATGATTGATATACGATCCTCGCGGCCGTGTGCCTCGAAGATGCTGGACTGGTGGAGAAAGGGGAAGTCGGTCCCTTTTATGAAGCCACTGACACAACCTACAAAGGTGAGTTTCCAGTCAACACCGACGGCGGACAGCTCTCCGGAGGTCAACCAGGCCTAGCTGGTGGATTCCGTCACGTCATTGAAGGCGCCCGCCAGGTTATGGAAAAGGCGGGGAGCAGACAAGTGCAAAAAGACGATCTTTGTTTGGTGAATGGTTGAGGTGGCACAGCGAGTGAGATGTGCTCGCTGGTCCTCGGGTCCGAGGACACACTCTAACCCTAAAACGGTAATCGAGGTGACTATATGTCTTCCGCTTACGATAAACCTCTGCCAATGCCTTTCCATGAAGAGTTGTCGAGACCATTCTGGGAAGCTACGAAAAGGCATGAACTCATCATGCCGGTATGTAATGACTGCGCTCAAATTTTCTTTTATCCACGTGAGGCATGCCCTAACTGCACCTCCATGGACCTTTCTTGGAAGGGAGTTTCGGGTAAGGGCAAAATCTACACATATACGAGAGTGCGGCAGACAGTTCATCCATCTTTCCAGTCAGAACATGGCCATATATACGCGATCATTGAGCTCGATGAAGGGCCAAAGATCCCCTCAAACATAGTGGGATGCGAGCCGGAGGATGTCTACGTGGACATGGAAGTTACTGCCATATTCGAAAATGTAAGTGACAATTACACACTAACAAAGTTCAAACCTGCCTAAATTCAAAGCACCCTGATCTAACGACATCTTTCGCGCGCCATCATGATCCCGGATTGACTATTGCACAGTATTTACGCGTCAAGGTATGCAATAGTGGAAGACGTTTACTAAGGAGAACTGATGACACGAGTCTATGACATATCAAACGAGTTCGTAGAGCGGATCGCGGCGTTAAACCCAATCGCAGCGACTTCTTTGGGCGTTCCAGGGTACGAGACTACTCTGGGAGATTTCTCCCCAGCAGGTGCAGAGGCCAACGCGCAACTTGCTCGTAATACCCTCAATGAGTTAAATGTCGCGCCACTAGAAAATGACAGTGATCGTAGAGCAAAAGAAGTTATGGTGGAAGATATTAGCGCGGACTTGGAATCCCACGACCGCGGTGAACATTTCCGACGATTGAATATACTTCACAGCCCTATGCAAAGCATACGCATGGTTTTTGACCACATGCCGAAAGTGTCTATAGAGGAGTGGTCAAACATTGCCATACGCCTTTCAAATATCCCTGAGGCATTATCTGGATACGAAGAAACCCTGCGGGAAGGAGCTCGGCGAGATCTAGTTTCTACAGTTAGGCAGACAAAGGGCTGTGCAGACCAGGCGCGGATTTGGAGTGGTTCTACTGACAACCCATCATTTTTCCTAAATTATATGAGTGATTTCGAGGCATCTGAATTGAAATCAGCTACCGTGAAATCTGATCTACAAAAAGGAATTTGCGCCGCAATTAATGCATACGGAAAATTCTCCGAGTTCCTGACTAGCGAATACCTACTCTGTGCTGACCAATCTGATGGAGTTGGAAAGGATCGATACTCCATCGCAGCAAGAGAGTATAACGGCATAAACCTGGAACTTTTAGAAACATATGAATGGGGGTGGGAACAACTTCGATGGGTCGAATCAGAAATGGCCATCACGGCCGGTAAGATCCTTCCAGGGGGAGACATAGATTCTGCAAAGGAGTTGTTGGAAAGTGATCCCAAAAGATCCATTGAAGGACAAGATGCCTTCCGTCATTGGATGCAAGAGCTTCAGGATAGAACTATCGACGAGTTAGATGGAACACATTTCGAGATAGCGGAGCCTGTTCGCAAAATTGAGGCTATGATTGCTCCCCCTGGTGGCGCTTTAGCCATGTATTACACTCGCCCTTCGGGTGATTTTAGCCGCCCGGGGCGAACTTGGTATCCGACCGGAGGTAAAACCAGGTTTCCTCTTTGGGGAGAGGTTTCGATTGCATATCACGAAGGAGTACCGGGTCATCATTTCCAGATATGAACCTCAGTCTTCTTGGAAGATAAACTCTCGAGATACCAACGCCAGTTAGGAGGCACTTCTGGGTACATTGAGGGGTGGGCGTTGTATGCAGAAAGACTTATGGGTGAGCTAGGATATCTGGATAACCCCGATTACTACCTAGGAATGCTACGAGCACAAGCTCTACGGTCCGTGAGGGTTATCATCGATATAGGCATGCACCTCAATCTCCGCATCCCCTCCGACGTTGACTTCCACCCTGGAGAAGACTGGACTCCTGAACTTGGGTTAGATTTCATTGAACAACGTAGCCATTTCCCTAAAGACTTCGTGAAGAGCGAGGTGGACCGTTACCTGGGCATACCTGGCCAAGCAATAAGTTACAAGGTTGGCGAAAGAGTCTGGTTGGAAGCCAGAGAATCAGCTAAGTCAAAAATTGGCCCTTCCTTTAATTTAAGAGAATGGCACACGAAGGCACTGGGCCTCGGAGGTATGGGTTTAGCGCAGATGAAACGTGAATTAGCGGAAATATAGCCCCAGTAGAGAATTTGTAGTATCTGACCGCACGAAGGCTTTACGTTAATTCTTGATCGACAATAACCGGCCACTCGAGGAATTGGAGCGGAAGACGGGATTTGAACCCGCGACCTTCTCCTTGGCAAGGAGACGCTCTACCGCTGAGCTACTTCCGCCCATCCAGTAACCAAGCCGGGGCTTACCAATTAATTCTGCTCAGAGGATGTGCCGAGGGCCAGAATCGAACTGGCGACACCAGCATTTTCAGTGCTGTGCTCTACCTACTGAGCTACCTCGGCTCATATTCAGCCCCAAGATAAGCCGGGCATTCATACTATTAGTGGCGCGTAACAGTGTCAAGAAAAGACGAATAGGTCATAAAAGCTGTGCCACAGCCCTTGTGGACAGATGTCCTCTAGGCCGTCACCTGTCTGCTGAATCGCATTTATGTAAATCCAAAGAACGAGACTTCAGTTCCTTTACCCAGTATATACACTGATGCTATTTATGCATTCATAGAGGAAGTTCAGGAAGCATTATGGTGTACAATACGTGACTAATTATTTAGCGGGATATTTGATTCTCCTGTGCCTCTCGAGGTGAATTATTGGCAGACTTTGAAATTCTTGTTATCGGTGCTGGCCCTGGTGGGTATGTAGCAGCGATCAGGTCAGCTCAGCTAGGCTTCTCTACAGCAATAGTTGAGCGAGAAACAGTAGGTGGCATCTGTCTAAACTGGGGATGTATCCCCAGTAAGTCGTTACTTCGCAATGCAGAGGTGCTCAACCTAGTAAAGGATGCCGAAAAATTCGGCATTAGCTTCGATAATCTTTCGTACGACTTTGGTAAGGCTATAGATAGAAGTCGTCAGGTCGTCAGAAGGCTTACTACAGGCGTCGGATATCTACTGAAGAAGAACAATGTCGAGCACATTGTGGGCTCCGCAACTTTTGTGGATGCTCACACGATCCAAATCGGTACAGCAACCGGTGAAAATCGCACCGTTTCAGCTGAAAATATCATCATCGCCACTGGTGCCAGGCAGCGTGAAATTCCAACCCTTCCGATCGATCATAATGTAGTAATTACGAGCCGTGATGCACTTGAAATGAGAGAAATACCGAACAGGGTTGTTGTGATAGGGGGAGGGGCAACAGGAGCTGAATTCTCACATGTATATCGATCCTATGGGTCTGAAGTAACAATTGTCGAACTAATGGATCGAATAGTACCTAACGAGGACCAAGAAATCAGTGAAGTACTGGATAAAAGCTTCAGAGACCAAGGGATTGAATCGAGGACAAGCGCTAGTGTAGAAGCTATAGAAATTAACGGAGACATCGCTACTGTTAAAATTAGCGAAAATGGCAATAATTCTGTGATCGAGTGCGACAAAGTCCTGGTCGCTGTGGGTGTACAGGGCAACACAGATGGCATCGGCCTGGAACAAGTCGGGGTGGCGACAGACCGGACTTTCGTTACCGTCGGTGAAAATCTGGAAACGAATGTTTCAGGCGTCTACGCTATAGGGGACGTTACAGGTAGGATGCTACTAGCTCACGTGGCATCGGCTCAGGCTGTCACCGCGATCGAATATATAGCGGGATTAAACCCTCCTCAAATCGATTATTCATTGATGCCCCGCGCGATCTACTGCAAGCCACAAGTTGCTAGCTTCGGACTTACAGAATCTCAAGCAAGAGAGCAGGGAATTAATATAAAAGTCGGGAAATTTCCGTTTACGGCTAGCGGGAAAGCGATAGCACTGGGGGAAACAGACGGGATGGTCAAGCTAG
>PAOO01000007.1 GCA_002708065.1 Chloroflexota bacterium | reverse complement strand
ATGGCACGCAGCACCGAGCAGTTTCATTTGACGAACTTGAAATCGAGGAAACTTATAAGAAGCTACAGAGATTTTACGATGAACCACTCGGCGATATATCCATTCTACCAACGTCATTCATCTCAGCCGTAGCTAGCGAGGACGTTAAAGTAGTGCTTTCCGGCGATGGGGGAGATGAGATATTTGGAGGATACGAACGTTACAGATCTTGGATGGCGCGGCAATGGGTCGCAGGGATACCCNCTGNCGCATACAGAANCTTTTCGACACNANTNCTTCGCTTTTTGCANCCNANCAGTNCANTATTTCNTTGGGGCACCTATCCNCTCTTAAGCCCTTTAGAAAGGTATTCACGCNTAGTGACAAAATATCGGNNCGTGGANAAGGAAGGGTTTTTGAATCGCGATTGGCTNGAGCAATTTCGNNATTATGACGATCTGTGGTTTTTCAGAAAGCATTGGAAAACCGACNTGGACCCAATCAGCCAAGCTCANTATCTGGACCTAAAGACCTATTTGACCGANGACCTTATGGCTAANGTGGATCAGGCAAGCATGGCGTCATCNCTCGAGGTTAGGCCTCCGCTGTTGGATCATCACCTTGTCGAAACCCTGTTTTCGATCCCTGCGAAATTGCGCTGGTCAAATACGAATCAAAAAATATTACTGAAGAGATCTTCAATATCACTACTCCCCATGGCTACCATTAAGGGATCAAAAATAGGATTTGGGATCCCCTCTATCGCCCGTCGAAAAGTCATTAAGAAAATTGAAAACAAGATGAATTCTTTGGTTCAAGATCAAGAAAATGACATATTTTCAAACAAATTTTATCAAGGAGCATCAGGACACTACGTCCATTGGACTCTTACGGCGTTGAGAATTTGGATGGCCAATAACTAGAATTTTTCCGTTTAGGAGGATATTAATGGGTCTGGAAGATCGAACACCAACCACGATTGAGGAATACTTATCATACAAACAACGTTTTCAGAACTGGGGCCGCTGGGGAGATAATGACCAATTTGGGACTTTAAATCATATAAGTTCTGAAAGTGTCAGTTATGCGGCAGGGCTAGTGACGGAAGGGAGGACAGTCTCGTGTGCAAACCCAATCGCGACAAGCACCGTAGTTAGTGATTCTAGGCGGAACCCAAGACCAGCGGATCACAATATGTCCATAAGTCAGACGGGGTCTGGGGATTATATAGGAGTCTATTACCATGGTTACGTTAACACCCATATCGATTCCCTATGCCATTTTTTCACAGGCAACCTAGACGACGGTGGACGCCTCTATAACGACGGTGATCCTGGTTTGATTACAGAATCTGGGGCCCTTAGTCATGCTGTCGATAATTGGAAAGATGGAATAATCACGAGAGGGGTTCTATACGATATACCGAGACATAGGGGAGTAAATTATGTAGATCTTGATAAGCCGGTCGAAGGCTGGGAATTACAGGACTGGGCCGAATCCAAAAATATAATACCCAGGGATGGAGATGCTGTTCTTGTACGGTCGGGGTACACAGCCTTTTGGGATGATAATCCCAATCTAGAATTGACATCGCCACCTAATACCCCAGGCAATGCCCCATCGATAATTGAATATCTATATGAAACCAACGCCTCTCTTTTAGGATGGGACCTTCAAGAATCAGGCTTCCGTGCTCACGGGTACCCGGCGCGAATACCAGTGCATGAAGTGGTGATCCCTCATATGGGAATGCCATTACTGGATAACGCAAATTTTGATCGTCTTGGTGACATTTGCAAGGAATTGGGAACTTACGAATTTCAACTAACTATTGCCCCGTTGGTAATTGAGGGAGGAACAGGGTCGCCGGTAAACCCAATTGCCAGCTTTTGACGAGACAATCTAAAACCTCGTATATCCACCGTCCACGACGAACTCCTCACCAGTCTGGTATGAAGAAGCTTCACTAGCTAGGTATACAGCCAACCCTGCGAAATCCTCCGGTCTTCCCCAGCGGCGTACCGGTACCCTTTTCATAACTCGGTCCTCAAATTTCTCATCACCAACTCTAGGCGCGGTCATTGCTGTCTCAATCCAACCGGGTATAATCGAATTAGCAGTGATTTGGTAGCGGGCAAGTTCTACTGCAAGACCGCGGGTAAGGGCGAGCATGGCACCCTTTGTCGCTGCATAAGCTTCATTTCGGGCGGCTCCATGAATGGCGGAGGTGCTGGAAGTTCCGATCAATCTTCCTCCTTCTCCTCGTTCGATCATGTGACGCGCTGCCTCCCTGAAGGTAAAAAATGTGCCGTCCAAATTGACTCCCATTACCCTCCTCCAAGTTTCCGTGGGGAACTCATGAAAGGGTGCACCTCCTCCCGCCCCCGCGTTGGCAAAACAGGAATCTACTCTCCCAAATAAGTCCAGTGTTTCTTGAAACGCCTTCTTGACCTGCCCTTCATCTGAAACATCACATTGAATAGCTGCAGCTTGACCACCAAGAGACTTTAAGACGTTTTTTGCAGCAGCGTTTTTTTCTTGATTTGTTCCCCAAATACAAACACTTGCTCCCGCCTCAACTAACCCATTTGCCATCCCAAGCCCTATACCGCTGTTCCCACCGGTCACCAATGCTACCTTTCCACTAAGATCAAACTGTTTAAACCCCATTACTAATTCCTCTAATTTTTGTAGGTTGTCACATTAGGCGATTTTACTGATAGAGGTTTGTCAGAANATCCTNTGNGGCATCTCTGGCTCCTCTTTTGTCATGACTTCCAGTACTGCAGCTTTNCCNGAATTGACTANCTCGGCACATCTGGCTATTGCGGGACCAACTCCTCGGGGATNATCTACTCTTTCGTTGTAACTTCCCATTGCTTCAGCTACTTGAGCGTAATCACCGCCAGTATATTTGGTTCCGTATAATTCGTTCGCCGTAGGAAAATTGTGGGGACGGTAGATCCCCATAGCAGAGTTATTGAGAATGATAGTTAGGATCGGAATTTTCTCTCGAACAGCGGTTTCAATATCCAGCCCGATCATCCCAAATCCATAATCGCCTATGACATTTACAGCCAGTTTAGATGGCTCTGCCATACGCGCTCCCATAGCGAGACCCAAACTATAACCTAGTTGAGTAGATTTCCCCCAGGCGATAAACCCGTTAGGGTTGACCGAAGTATAGAAAGGAATGATCTGATCTCTGGGACTTCCAGAGTCATGAGTAACAATTGTCTTACTGGGATCAGTGTTCTTCATAAGCTCCCAAACTACTCTGTAGGGATTTATAGGGGTTTCATCTGAAGTCAGATAGGGCATCCAATGCTCTAGCCATTGAGTGCGCACAGTATCTATCTCATCGTTAAAATCGAAAGGCTGATATTCATTTGTCCTTTCTAAAAGATCCTTCAGTTCAGCTATCAACTCATCCAAAACCAATTCCGCGTCACCAATTATTACGTGATCAGGCGAATAATCCTTATTTACGTCATCTGGGCAATTAGTAACCTGCATCAAAATCTTTTTATCAAACTCATTCATCCCGTAGTGAATTCTGGTGAAACTGCATCCGACACCAAGGATTAGATCGGATTTGTCGAGAAAGTGGACGACCATATCTGTTGTGGTGCTACTTCTTGTTCCAAGGGATAAGGGATGATTTTCAGGAAATGAACTTTTTCCCGCCATTGTGGTCATAACCGGTACGCCAGAGAGCTCTGCCAGCTGTTTCAATTTCTCAGAGCTATTGGCATAAAGTACTCCTTGCCCAGCCTGGATGATTGGTCGCTGGGCCCCAAGCAACATTTTGGCAGCTGTCTTAATATCCTGAGGATCTCCAGCCGATCTCTTTGAAACAACCGGATTGTAAGAGGTTCCCAAATCCTCGGGAATCTCTCCTCTTAAAATATCGCTTGGGATTTCAAGGAGAACAGGCCCAGGACGACCCATTCTGAGTTGACTGAAAGATCTTCTCAACATCTCCGGTATGCTGTTCGGTACTGAGACGTTTCCAGCCCACTTAGTTATGGTGCTGTATGTCTCACTCGGTCTGAAAGTTGGATGTACCCCGTGACGAGCCCTTGGGCTGGAGGCCGGCAATAGTAGTATCGGCACTGAATCCGCATAAGCTGTCGCGACTCCCGCAAAGGCGTTCTCAGCCCCCGGACCAGCCTGCATTGCGAAGACTCCCGTTTTCCTGCCGGTTGTAATTCGGCTGTAGCCATCGGCCAAATTGACTCCCACTCTTTCCTGACGAAATATCAGGGGCCGTATGCCTGCCTTAGCGCCTGCCTCTTCCAAAGAGTTAAATGGGATTACGCCCATAAAATCCACGCCCTCCTGCTTCAATATCCTTGCTACCAAGTCAGCGCCTGTCATTTAATTGACTCTCCCTTCTACCATAAGTGGAATAAATTGATAATTGGGCCACTGTTACATCACGCTAGATACCGTATATTTGCTCCGCGTTTAAAGCGAATAATTGCTCTTTTTCGGAATTACTGAAGGACCTGGTAATTCCTACATAGGCTTCCAGTAATTTTCCATAACTGCTCCATAAGCTATCTATAGGCCAATTACTTGCAAAGAGGGATCGTTCACACCCAAAAAGTTCGATGCAAGATTCTACATAAGGACGTATAGATTCCACTGACCATTCGTTATCGGCCATCCCCAATCCCGATATCTTACACACTACGTTATCAATTCTTGAAACTTCGGCCATTCCAGCTTTCCATTCTTGAAAATATTCTGCTGTTCTTTTCTGAGGCAAACCTGCGTGGTCAAGCACAATAGTCACGTCGGGAAAACGTCGAGCGAGGCTAGCTAACTTTCCCATATCTTGATGTTCCGCTGCGATGCTTGAAACCAGGCCATACCTCCCAAGTAANGCAAAGCCTTTTATGAATTGACCGTTGGTAAGGTAGTCCCCGTGGGAAAAATCTCGAACCCCTCTAAAGTGCGGATATTCCATATGACGGTTGATCTCTTTCTCTGCATCACTGCCGCGAAGATCGACATAACCAACGATTGCATTGGGGGTNCCGCACCTTAAGAAGGCCTGCTCCAACCACTTCGTCTCNTCCACCGAATCCTCGGAGCCTATAGCCGCCTGTACGTGTACCGTTTTCTGGGTTCCATGGGGGGACGTTTCAGTTAAAAAATCTTCAGGAAGATAATTTCTATTACCCAAAACTCTGGTTTGTGATCCAAGCACTGGGTGATCCTCGTCTGGTTGCCAGTGCCCGTAATAGAGAGTCGGGTGAGACATATCGTAGAAATGTACATGAGGGTCTACGAACCTGAATTTTGGAGNGGGTGAAGATTCTTTCATACAGTGGCGCCGCCATCNACAACTATTTGGGCACCCGTTATGTACGAAGCCTCTTCCGAAGCCAAGAAAAGTGCGGCATAAGCTACTTCCTCTGGTCTACCTACCCGTTTTAAAAAACTCCCCTCCCCTGCCTCCTTGAGAAACTCATCTCTGTCCGCGCCTTCGAATGCNATGTGCCTCTCCGTGGCCGCTGTGTATATTGAACCCGGAGAAACGCAATTGACCCTTATACCNTCGGGAGCCAAATCCATCGCCAGACACCGTGTCAACTGCAATAGAGCGCCTTTTGAGGTGTTGTATGGAACAAATGCAGGCTGAGCAATAAAACTGCTTACTGATGCTATATTCACGATGGCTGGATGTTCAGAAGCCCTAAGATAAGGCAAGGATTCTTTCACAGTATTAACGGAACCAAGTACGTTAACCCCAAACACCTTCTCCCAATCTTCGGGACCGACNTCNTCNACAGTCCCAAATACAAAAGCGGCCGCATCATTTACAACGATATCTATACCAGTTAGAAAATTGTGCGCCATAACTATCATCGTCTTTACATCCCCACCGCAAGANACGTCAGTCTCAACAAACAACGCCTCTCCNCCAGATCTCAGTATTTCCTTTGCCACAGAGTTCCCTCCGTCAGAGTCAATATCTGCGATAACTACCTTGGCCCCCTCTGAAGCAAACAGTATTGCAATGGCTCGCCCAATACCTGAAGCTGCACCTGTCACTATCGTACGTCGATCCTTTAGTCGCATATCAGTATCTCTCCCACTTATTCTAGGTGGAACACTTCTTCGAGTTCTATCATCATTGTGTCAGGCATGGACCCGCCTGGAATTTCAAAAAAAGGGGCCATCAACTCCTGCCATTCAGAATTGATCCGTTCCCGTTCCATTCTGGACAAGGCTTCTGCGAAGGTCCCTGTAGTTTCAAAATAGCCGAAGATAAATCCGTCATCTTTCATAAAAATGGAATAGTTATACCAACCCTGTCGGTGAAGGGCACTCTTCATATCCTCCCACACTGCTTCATGGTGGGCTTTGTATTCTTTAAGATATTCCTTCTTCACTTTCAGAAGAAATCCGACTCTATTCATAAAAGTTCCTTATGTTTTATGCATTCCGNACGCCAAAAGGCNTCCGACTNTAGGTAAAGTATAAGGCAGTCTCTATGCTATACTTCGAGCCGCATGAAGGAATTCATAATGCCTAGGAATTCCGAGTTATTGACCACTCAGAACCATAATCTTTGGGTAAAACTATGCCTATATTTGAAGACTTAAGAGTTTTCTCCGGTAACTCCCATCCTCAGTTAACGGAAGATATCTGCGATTATCTAGGTATCAGTGTGGGTAAGTGCGATGTCTTTAAATTCAGTAACGATAATACCTTTGTGAGTTTCAAGGAGAATATAAGGGAACGTGATGTTTTTTTAGTACAGTCCTTCTCCGCCCCTGTNAACGACCATATNATGGAACTCCTTGTGATGATCGATGCTGCTAAGAGGGCGTCAGCTGGCCGTATAACTGCAGTAATCCCTCATTATTCTTATGGGAGAAGCGATAAGAAAGACCAGCCCAGAGTTCCGATCACCGCTAGGTTAGTGGCTAATCTTCTAACTGTTGCCGGAGCGGACCGAGTCTTAACGGTGGATCTTCACGCCGGCCAGATCCAGGGTTTTTTCAATATCCCGGTGGACGAATTGACAGCAGTACAGATGCTTGCTGGCCATTTCAAGGAAAGTGGAACAACANTATCNGTTGCCTCAGCCACTGACGCTGGGGACGTTAAGAGAACAAGAGACACGGGACGATTCCTAAATATCCCTATTTCCATAGTAGAAAAACAGCGATTGGGAAACAGGGATCGNGTGGAAGCCCTCAGTCTTATAGGCGACGTAAATGGAAAACCTGCTTTGATAGTAGACGATGAAATCGGGACNGGAGGAACTGTTGTNGCTACTGCTGAAGCTTTGAAGCAACACGGTGCTACGGACATTTACTGTGCCGTTACGCACCCGGTGTTAGCGGGAAATGCCTGTCGCATTCTTGAAGAAAGTGTGGTTCAGGAGATAGTGGTCACCGACACCATGCCAGTACCAAGCGAGAAACGTACTGCAAAAATTACCGTTCTTTCCATGGCCTCAATGCTTGGCGAAGCGATCCACAGGATACACAGCGGATTGTCCGTTGGAGCAATGTTCGACCCACACGACTAATTCGCCATCAGAGTTACCGTTTCACTTGCCCCTGTATAATTGATGGCGAGGAAATTATCGTAGGTTTATATGGCTATCCTTAATAAAATCGGAAACCTTTTCGGCAATTCTGATGAAAAGGCCGTGTCGAAACTTCAACCAATCGTTGAGGAGATCAACAGTTGGGAATCTCATACAGAAACCCTTTCCGACTCGGAACTCAAGTCGAAGACAGATCAGTTTAGGGGTCGGCTTAATGATGGGGAAATTATTGATGATCTCCTGCCAGAGGCCTTCGCAGTCGTGCGAGAAGCGGCCAAGAGAGCCCTTGGCCAGAGACATTACGATGTACAGCTTATTGGTGGGATCGTTCTACACCAGGGAAAAATCGCAGAGATGAGAACTGGTGAAGGTAAGACATTAGTCGCTACATTACCTGCTTACCTCAACTCCCTGACAAGTGAAGGGGTGCACGTTGTCACTGTCAATGACTACCTTGCTAAAAGGGATGCTGAGTGGATGGGCGCTGTATATTGCAAGCTTGGAATATCGGTCGGGGCGTTGCAAAACAACTCAGCTCTGATACTTCAGGAGTCAAACGGTGGTCATATATTGACTGAAGTGGAGAGGACCGATGCTTACAAGGCAGATATAACGTATGGGACTAATAACGAGTTCGGGTTCGATTTTCTCAGGGACAACATGGCTGACTCTGGTCATCGTAGAGTTCAAGATTCCCGTAGGTTCGCTATAGTAGATGAGGTAGATAACATCCTTATCGACGAAGCTAGGACCCCTTTAATAATAAGTGGCCCTTCCCAACAAAATCCAAATGAATATATTAAGTTCGCGAGGATAGCACCTGGGTTACGCGAGCATGAAGACTACACGATCGACGAAAAATTAAGGGCTGTTTCACTCTCGGTTGTGGGAATCGAAAAGATTGAAAAACTTCTGAAGNTTGACAATCTATACGATGTCGATAACTTCGGACAGGTTCATTTTGTAGAGAACGCCGTTAGGGCCCAGGTTTTATATCAACGAGACAGGGAATATGTTGTCAGGAACGGCGAGGTGATCATAGTGGATGAGTTCACCGGNAGACTAATGGAAGGTCGACGTTATTCTGATGGCCTTCATCAGGCAATTGAGGCCAAGGAAAGAGTCTCGGTGCAACGNGAATCTGTCACCTATGCAACGATAACATTACAAAATTATTTCCGACTGTACACAAAACTCTCCGGCATGACCGGTACTGCTTCTACNGAAGCGGAAGAGTTCTGGAAGATTTATAAGCTTGAAGTAGTTTCCATCCCTACGAATCAGACTGTGATGCGAATGGACCAGCAGGACCTGATTTACCGGGACCAAAAGTCCAAATATTCAGCTGTTGTAAAGGATATAGAGAGAAGAATCGCAAAAGGTCAGCCGGTGCTAGTCGGTACGACAGATATTGANCGTTCTGAAATCATAAGCGGCCTGTTAAAACGTCAAGGCATAAANCACGAAATATTGAATGCGAAACAACATGCGCGAGAAGCTTCAATAATTGCCCAAGCGGGTAGGCCTGGTGCTGTGACCGTTGCCACGAACATGGCTGGCCGTGGTACTGACATCGTTTTGGGAGGAAGTCTTGACGAGACGGATCAAGATATTTCCNAATGGGAANCTCGACATAACCAGGTAATAGACGCTGGAGGNCTATGTATTATAGGAACGGAGAGGCATGAAGCCAGGCGAATCGACAACCAGTTACGTGGGAGGGCCGGGCGTCAGGGTGATCCTGGTGAAACTAGGTTTTTTGTTGCCCTCGACGATGATTTGGTCCGTCGGTTTGGAGGGGATAAGATTCAATCCATCATGAGTTGGGCTGGAATGGATGAGGACACTCCTATTGAAAACAATATGATTTCAAAATCGATTGAGAATGCCCAGGTAAAAGTTGAAGCGTACCATTTTGATATGAGAAAACACCTTGTTGAATATGATGACGTAGTCAATACCCATCGAGACGTTATCTACACACAAAGGGATAAGGTGATAGATGGAGTGGATCTCTCAAATCAGATCAAGGATATGATTGTCTCAGAGTGCGAGGCTATCGTCTTTGATTGTATGTCCGGGAGCGTGAGTGAGAACTGGGATGTTCCCCGAATGCTTTCTGAACTCGGAGGCCTGATTCCTCTCGCAGAAACTCTTCAAATCGAAGAATCAGTTGCGTCATCTGGACCCGACAAATACCTNGACGATATCCTAACCCATNTAGACGGTATATATGAAAGTTTTGAGGGAACCCTAGGTCCGGATAATTGCCGAGAAATTGAACGATTCCTGATGCTCCGCTCCATTGATACTAATTGGGTACAGCATCTTACCTCAATGGAGAATCTCAGGCAGGGTATTGGACTGCAGGCAGTTGGACAACGAGACCCGCTAGTCATGTACCGTAAAGAGGGCCATGAAATGTTTCAGGGTCTTCAACAGCGTATTCAAGACGATGTGTCCCACACAATATTTCGCACCGGCGAAATGCCTCTAAACATGAATTCTAACCCCTCTAAATCTTCGGCAAACCGGGGACGAAGGCAGTCCGAAATGGCTACTGCCNCCCGTTCAAACGGCGCGAAGAGAACTGGGGCGAAGGTTGGGCGTAATCAGCAATGTCCGTGCGGTAGTGGTAAAAAATTCAAGCGATGTTGTGGGTTGGCAGCCTAAAGTACCGATTTCAGTTTCTATTTAGCTGAGCTTGCCCAAGATCCCGTCCAACCTTTCACCGCGCTCCAACGCTCTCTTCAATCTATCCCTTTCTTTCTCAATTACATCATCTGGTGCATTCCCAATGAAACCTGGATTGGAGAGTCTTTTCTCCAGTGAAATAGCGTGCCTGGATATCTCCTGTCTCTCCTCCTCCAACCGGGCAATCTCTGTAGCCATATCCCCATCTTCGCCCATGTCGATATAGGATGTAACACCAGTAGTCACCAATGTAACGGAATTAATGTTGGCATCCCCTGGCACGGCCTCAGAAATGTTCAATTCTATGCCGGCCAATTTCAGTATAATTTCTCTGTGATCCTCGAGAAGTTGATAATATTCTGGAGCTATCATAGAAGCGTTGAGCTTTACATTTTGTTTTATACGTAGTTCAGCCCTGATATTGCGGATAGCACCTATCAACTCAAAAAGAAGNTTCATCTCATCCTCTGATTGAGTGTCACCGAATTCTGCTCTCATGACCGGGTACTCAGCAACTATAAGAGCTTCCTCCCAGTGATCAGGGGTTTCTACAGATTCGCAAAGTATTCCCCATATTTCTTCGGTGACAAATGGCATAAATGGATGGAGCAGTCTGAGAGTTCGCTCCAATGTAAAGATCAAAACGGGAATTGGATTCTCTTCAGAGCCAGATGCAATTCTTATCTTTGCCAGCTCGATAAACCAATCGCAGTATTCATTCCAGAGGAAATCATGAACCTCTCTCTGCGCATCCCCAAACTGAAAGGTTTCCATATGGCGATTGACTTCCGCAGTGACGGTATTGAGACGAGAAATAATCCAGCGATCGTGCAAATGTATGATATCTGGATTCCTCCAGTTGTCGGCACCTCCTCCCCGTTCAAGAACGGTCAAGACGAAGCGAGCCGAATTCCACAACTTGTTGGCAAAGTTTCTGCTGGATTCCAGACGCCCTTCACTCATCCTGACGTTGTTACCAGCTGCTGTTCCAGTGGTGAGCGCGAACCTGATTGCGTCGGCTCCATATTCGTTAATAAGCTCCAAGGGGTCTAGAACGTTTCCCTTTGTCTTACTCATCTTGACGCCTTCAGGATCGAGGACCAGTCCATGGAGATAAACCGTGTGGAATGGAGGAGTTCCCATATTTTCTATACCAAGCATTATCATACGGGCCACCCAAAAAAACAGGATGTCGTAGCCAGTCTCCATAACCGATCCGGGATAAAACCTTGTGAGATCATTAGTTTGGTCAGGCCAGCCCAACGTTGAATGTGTCCACAGGCCGGAACTAAACCAGGTATCCAGAACATCAGGTTCTTGGATCAACTGGGGTGAATCGCACTCTGGACAGGCATCTGGGTCAGAATAATCAACAATGACGCCGTCGCAATTAGAGCAGTACCAGACAGGAATCTGATGGCCCCACCAGAGCTGACGGCTCACTGGCCANTCCCGGATATTATCCATCCAGTCAAAATATACGTTTGTAAACCGGCTCGGAATGATCCGTATTTGGCCAGTTCGGACAGCCTCCCTAGCGGGCTGTGCCAATGGATCCATTGATACATACCACTGTTTGGTAACAATCGGCTCTATAATCTCGTCGCAACGGTCACAGTGGCCCACAGAATGACGGAACTCACGGCTGCCGAGGAGCCTGCCTTGCGCTTCCAAAGCGGATATAACCTTCGCCCTACAGTCCGAGCGGGTCAACCCGGCGAAATCGCCAGCATTTTGATTCATAATGGCATCATCACCTATAACACTCAGCACCTCCAGGCCGTGACGAAGACCGATATCGAAGTCTACAGGATCGTGACCAGGTGTTACTTTGAGAGCCCCACTGCCGAACTCAACTTCCACCGCTTCATCACCGACAACAGTAATTGTCCTTTCCGTCAGGGGGAGGCGAACCTCTTTTCCTATAAGATGTCGATATCTTTCATCGCTCGGATTAACGGCAACTCCGGTATCACCCAACATTGTTTCCGGTCGTGTTGTGGTCACGACCAAATCGTCGGATCCGTCTACAATCGGATAGCTGATTTCATACAGCGCACCATCTATGTCCTTGTACTTCACTTCGAGATCAGACAGGGCTGTTGAACATCTCGGACACCAGTTAGTTATACGCTCACCTCTGTAGATCAATCCTTTTCGGTAAAGATCCACAAAAGTCTTCCGGACAGCTTCCCGAGGCCCTTCGTCAAGAGTGAAAGATTCTCGAGACCAATCACAAGAGGTACCTAATCGCCTCAATTGTTCATAAATTCGCCCACCGTATTCATCTACCCACTGCCATATTCTCTTCTCGAACTCAACACGCCCCAAGTCATGACGGGTTTTGCCTTCAGAAGTGAGTAACCTCTCGACTACTACTTGAGTAGCGATGCCGGCATGATCGGTGCCTGGAAGAAAGAGTGTGGGTTCTCCTTTCATTCGATGCCATCTGACTATCATATCCTCGATAGCAAACGTAAGAGCATGCCCCATGTGAAGCTCGCCGGTAACGTTTGGGGGAGGCATGATCATTACGAAAGGTTCTTTTTGATTGTTTAGAATAGGTTGGAAGTGACCTGCTGAATTCCAGGATTCATAGATTCTTTCCTCGACCAGTCTGGGCTCATAGGCCGGTGCAAGTTGGCGTGGATTTTTAGGGATTGTCATCAGTTCACCATAAATATGTATCGGATAATAAGAAATGATAACAAGTGAAAGGACAATTTGGTCGTTTTATTGAGTACATACATGAAAGCAGATACAGTACGGAAAATCGTAAAGCTAGATCATATATACCCGTGTGCGATTACGTTTATTGTCCTCGCTGTTTATCTAGCAACGATGCCGACTTCCCTGAGCTGGGGATATAAGAATTTTGGAATCGATTCCCCCGAGCTTNTAACATCCGCTCAATTATTTGGGATTCCCCATCCCCCAGGCTATCCCTTATATATGCTCCTCCTNGGAACTTTTNTGAGAGTACTTCCTTTTGTCGACCCNGCGCTGGTGGGTAACCTATTCTCAGTACTGACCTCTTTAACGGCCGTCCCGATCTTGTATTCGGCGATCCTGAAACTTCTTAGTTCACGCTCAGACATTAGCGGAACATCACTGCGACTATGCAGCGCTGTCTCAGTGACGATATTTTGCTTCCTACCAATAATCTGGGGGGTTTCTACCGTAACCGAAGTTTATGCCTTAAATATCTTGCTGGTCACTGTCTTATTTTGGTCATCTGTCTCCCTTGTTATCCATCATTCGAGAAGTGATCGTATTTCACCAAAGTTATTGATTGTCCTCTCAATTTCGATTGGCCTTGGATTGTCCAACCACCTGACTTTTCTAGGATTCGCCTTACCCATGCTTTTTTGGGTGGGGCGAAAAATCGGATTGAGAACATATCTGAAACCAATTTTCTTTTTGCCAATTGTTCTTGGAGCCTGCCTCTATGTCTATCTACCGATAAGAACCGCTGCAGCCTTCCCTACGAACTGGGGTGATTCTGACACTATAGGCGGGTTTCTGTGGATGGTACGAGCTGCACCTTACGGAGGTTACTTTAGTTTTCCGTGGAATGAACCCGCATTAGACCAAATACTGTGGCCAATGAGGNTGCTTTTTTCCGAACTAGGGCCTGTTCTTATTTTTCTTACATTAATAGGATTAAGAAGCGTCTACACTTTTGATAAACACTTAGTTATCGTCTCGGTNGTATCTGGAATACTGTTCNTAAGCTACGGTGCATTCTATAAAACCGCCGATTCTGAGGTAAACGTTACTCCAGTTCTAATGTTGAGCTGTGTCTTTGCCGGGGGAGGCATGTTGCAGTTATCGCATATCATCCAAGGATGGGTTAATAAGCCCGAGGCTGCCGACACCACTATGAGGTTTCCGGGTATATCCAGAAGGATACTCACTAATGTTGTAACTTCGGCATTTGTTCTGTTAATACCATTATTTTTATTGACGGCCAACTTCGCTAGTTTAGATTTCTCCGATGACCGAGAAGCTTTGATCCGCGGAAGGGAAATTCATAAGATGGGTGCCCATGACTCAGTTTTTCTCTTGTCAACCGAACAGGATGTTTTCACAACATGGTACGTTCGTTACGTTGAACAGCCATCATCAATCAAGGTACCNGTAGCTGTGCCGCTTTTGCAATTTAATTGGTATAGAAGAAACATACCTCTTGATCTCGGGTTAGACGAAAGCAATACAAGTGGTAAAAACGTCGAGAATATCGCAAAGACGATCGCAGAATCCGGTATATACCAGGGCCGTGATATATACATAGCCGATGCGTACCTATACAAGGCTATTTCTGGATCAGTGAAAGGGGACNAGGTTCATTTAATCGAATGGTGACAAGTNGATACCGGTATTCATTTCTGTGAGTACACACCCTCTGACCCATTTGATGCCTTATTGATTAATTTGTTTAAATGCAATCCTTCCAGGATAAATTCAAATGCCGCGACCTTCATCGAGATATTTGTAGAATCTGCTAGCTTGGCTAGAAGATCTTCCATTCCTTCAACCTTGTTTATGGCCTCTNCATATTCGTCATCAGGCCTATCTGTTCCTACTTCTATGGTCATACCATCATCGATACTTTCCAGTAGTTTTGTGAGTTGTTCCCTTTCCATTACTTCATTGAATGTGTTCAGAATAGCTCTTTGCAGTATGCCGTTGATGATTTCTCCTTCTTTCCCTTCTTCAACAGTTTCCAACTCGAGTTTTCCTATTGTTGAAGCGGTTAGGAATTCCAAATCGCTGATTCTAGGACTGGATTTCACGCCTTGTCTGACAGAGCGTCTGAATGCTTGTGCCAATAAGGTCTCGTAATTTGATATGGTCACCCTCAGGCTCACGCCAGATCTCTGGTTAATCTCTGGGCTTCTCCGAGCCAACTGGGTAAACATTGCTATTAAAGTCTTCATGAACCCAGGCACATCGACCTTATCCTCAACATCTTCAAATCGTCGTCTTTCTTGATTGACAATTTGCAATTCTTGAGCAAGAGTCGAAGGGTAGTGAGTTCGGATCTGGGAACCATAACGATCCTTTAAAGGAGTGATGATGCGGCCGCGATTTGTATAGTCTTCGGGATTAGCAGTAGCGACGAGAAACAGATCTAGAGGAAGCCGGATCTGGTAACCCTTAATCTGTATATCTCTTTCTTGGAGGAGGTTAAACAAACTTACTTGGATTCTCTCTGACAAGTCGGGAAGTTCGTTTATACAAAATACACTTCTATGCGAGCGCGGAATCATCCCAAAATGTATTGCGTCCTCATCGGATAGATGCCTACCTTCAGCAATCTTGATCGGATCGATTTCTCCTACTAGGTCAGCGACGGANACATCCGGGGTCGCGAGCTTTTCNCTATATCTCTTTTCCCTTCCCAACCATCCAATTGCTACGCTGTCCCCCTTGTCACGAATAAGTCCAATACACTGATGACAAATGGGGGATAAAGGGTCATCGTTGATATCGCATCCTTCAATAACCGGTACATATTCGTCAAGAAGTGACGTAAGCTGACGAAGTATCCTTGTCTTAGCTTGCCCGCGTTCTCCCAACAAGATTATGTCCTGTCCTGCAATGAGGGCGTTTTCAAGTTGGGGAATTACAGTCAAATCAAAGCCTACAATCCCCGGAAAGGTGCTATCTCCCCTATCGATTTTATCTATTAAATTTTCTCGTATCTCTTGCTTTACACTTCGGGACTGGTAACCGGATTTCTTCAGCTGACCAATTGTTTTGGTATTAGGCACACTCATAGCTCAGCTTTTCCCTTCCTGGTTTCCTGNATTTCCTTTTGATTCCATAGCACGTCGTATTTCTACCGCGGCATAATCCAACGTTCCCCCTAGTAAAACATCAGGTTTCGATACCCTGACCNTGACCTCACGAACAGGATAGATTTGAAGAATCCTTTCGGCGATAAGTTCCGCTACGCTTTCAATAAGTTTAAAGGGAGTCCCCTCGACAATACGTCTCACTGTGGAATAGATTTCGGCATAATTGCACGTCATTCCTATGTCGTCAGTGCTCCCGGCAAGTCTGAGGTCTTTCCTGCAAGTTACATCAACGAGGAACCTTTGGCCTTGTTTCCTTTCAAGAGCCTCGATACCGTGAAAACCGAAAAACTCCATTTTCCTTAATATAATGCTGTCGTAGGGAGGAGAAGTTTCCATTACTAACCCAACAATTTCATATCCTCTGCCAAATCCAANAAGGCTCTTGCTCTCTTCACCACAGGAACATCTACGACGACACCGTCTAGCGAGGTAGATCCTCTACCCTTCCCAGCGGCTTCATCGAATACTTCAATAATTTTACGAGCATGTTCAATTTCTTTTTCATTGGGTGAAAAACAGGCATTTATGGTTTGAATTTGGTCAGGATGAATCGCGAATTTACCTTTATAGCCAATTGAGCGGGAAAACATTGAGTCTTCATTTAAGCCCTCTATGTCTCGGAACGCAAAAAAGGGGGTATCCAATGCTGGAACCATGGCAGCCTTTGCCGTGATCGCTAAATGGTTCTTAGCGTGCATTATTTCACGGCTATCCTCCCGGCGTTCAATACCCATGTCATTTGTGAAGTCCTCCGCCCCAAATGCTGCTCCGCAAACTCTTTCGGAGGCGCTTAAGATAGAAAAAGAATTTATTACTCCGGATGCAGTTTCAATCCATGGAAGGAGCTTTATTGAACCAATCTCCAAACCAGCATTTCTTTCGGCGGAATCCATCAAAGCAATGATTTCGGCGATATCTCCAATATCCCCTACCTTCCCCACAGATACGCCGAACACACCTGGAACGGCGATCGCGCTAAGATCATCTTTTAGCAAGCCTGTATCTAGAGAGTTGAGACGAGGAATAACTGGGCGACCTGTTGAGGAGAGTAACTCAATATGGGCACGTACCGTTTCCCTTGCCTCTTCCTTATCGCCTACGGCTACCGAATCTTCCAAATCTGGGACAAAGACGTCTGGGTCGCATAAAGAAGCTTTCTGCAGCATTCTTGGTTGATTACCGGGGACAAATAAAAGGCTCCTGAAAAGATCCAATGTGCTATGTCCTTTATGATTATTATGGAAGATTGGTTAGTCCTCGAAATTGTGGGCGAGTATAGCATCGTAGTATGAGAAAGAAGACTTCAGCAAGGAAGGATTTCCTACAAATATCCAATATGGGGTGATTAACGTGAGTACGAAAATCGAAATATTTGCATTAAAAGGATTACCTGAGTTTGTTGAGAATGACGATCTCATCGATCCGATTATAGCCTCAGCGAATGAGTGTGCAGGGGGAGTCTCAGAAGGCGACATAATAGTAGTAACTCAAAAGATCGTGTCAAAAGTGGAGGGAATGGTTATACAGCTGGCGTCGGTGACACCTTCAAAACAAGCTTTGACTCTTTCGCGAACGACTGGAAAAGACCCAAGGCTTGTTGAACTCATTCTCGGTGAGTCTAAAAATATTATTAGGTTGGACTCGGACAGGGGAATAATCATCACGGAAACCCACCACGGTTTCATATGTGCGAACGCTGGAATAGATTCGTCGAATATCCCAGGAGAAGAAAATGTGTGTCTGCTCCCAAGCGAGCCGAATAAATCAGCACGTCATATCAGGGATGCCATNATTGAATCAGCCAAGGTGAAGCACGTTGCTGTGATTATCTCAGACACCTTTGGGCGCCCCTGGAGGGAGGGTCACCTGAATTTTGCAATTGGTACTGCGGGTATCAAACCCCTGCAGGATTACAGGGATACCATCGACGCGGTGGGGAAAATAATGAGGGTAACTATGACTGCAACCGTCGATATAGTCGCTGCTGCNGCAGACCTAGTCTCTGGNAAAGCCACTAACACTCCTGTTTCCNTTGTGAGAGGGCTTAACTATGAGTCATCCGAACAGGGAATGGAAGATCTCCTACGGGCTGCCGAAAAAGATATGTTCCGATAACAACCGTATCTAGAAACCGTCTTCCTCTTTTACGGTTTCAGCCACNGAGGCGTAATTNGCCCCCCCTGAGTAACCGGCATTGCTGCTCAGTTGCTCCAGTGAAACATCGGAACCCCACGCCGAACCTTCAAAGTAATTCATGAAGTCCTTCTCAGCTCCACAGACCTTACACCTGCCGGAGCTAATTGGACCATCAGGGTATCCTATTACCCAGTGATGATTACAGTCCGAATCAGATTCATCAACGGTTGAAACTGCTGTATTCACTCTTTCAATAACCAACGGTACCAACTCCTACAATTTCCAAAATTACGTTAATTTTCACAAACAAANACATTATAGCGTATCACNATATAAATGCACAATGANTATTCATAAAATNAATACTATCTTTTTTTCCTACCACTCTTCTAACCTGTAGGCTGCATCCCAAAACCGATATTCATGTTCACTACTCTTGAGAAAAATCTCCTCGAGACTGCTCCTGACTTTAGCCGGCATATCCCTAACTTCGCGGTCTATAAAGCTCCTAAGCCATCCGGCAAGTTCTGCAAATTCGTCTGAGTTATACATCTCTATCCAACGTGAATAGAGAGGTGCGTTNTTTGGCAATCCCAAGGCGAATAGAGCCTTGCCTATTTCAGAATAGCCCCAGGAGCAAGGAAGGATGGCTGTAGCAGCGTGCAAAGCGCTTCCGGAGTAAGCTACCTCCAGCAAGTGTTTTGTATACCCNTCTGTNGTGGGAGACGGTGGNGTGNCTAGTATGTCTCCTTTAGTCAGACCGAAGTCANCNCAATAACTNAGATGNAGGTCCATCTCATTGTTTAGCGTTTCNTCAAGTAATTCCGCAAACTTTCCCATATCCTCCAAAGAGGGAGCCTTTGCCGCTGCAATTGCAATCGCCCTAGAAAATTCTACAAGGAAAATNTAATCCTGTTTAAGATAGTATTGAAACATCTCTATGGGGAGTGTTCCTTTCCCAATCCCAACTACAAAGGGATGTGCTATGTTCTCTCTCCCAGAGGTGATCAGCCTTGTCCCGTAAATATGCTGTGAAACTCATAGCTAAATCTAGCTCCTATAATTGTTCCAACCTTACTTCTTCGCCTGAAGGTACACTGCGGAACTCTCTTTCGTCGCCATCGATTTTCCCCAAAACATTTACGGCGCTCGCGGCGCGGACCTCGTCACCTAAACTTGCTGGTGTACGACCGAAGAATATACAAAATGCNCNTCCCGGAGGCCAGAAGGCAATATCTCCTGACTCAACTANGTCACTTGCATCGTCATCCAGTGGCATCTGCAGGTTGACGTTGAAGTATATTTCGTCTCCCCAAGTATTTGCTNGTCCTGTGATCGGGAGAGTATTCCAAAAAATATCAGCTGAACTNCCTTCGGCTAAAATGGCTTCCATTCGTAANTTTTCGGTNGATATNATGATTTTTCGCTCAGGCATCTATTCCTCCACCTTATTTCACGCTAGAAATTAACGAAAATTGACAATTCATTGAGAAGAGTCATCTACAGGAATAGTATAAGCAAACTACTGTAGGAGTTTGTTTTGAGCACTTCTGGATACATACTCACAATCGATCAAGGTACAACGGGCACAAGAGCTGGGCTCGTTGATGAGTCTGGGAAGCTTTTATGGTCGACATACCAAGAAATCAGACAACAATATAAATACTCCGGATGGGTAGAACAAAACCCAACGGAGATACTGGAAAGCGTCTATTCAACAGTAGACTCGCTGTTTGACGATCTTGAAATTAGTCCGAGTGCTATAAAGGCTATTGGGGTTACTAACCAACGGGAGACAACGTTGGTCTGGAATAAGCAGACAGGGGAGCCAATCAGCAACGCTATAGTATGGGAATGCCGAAGAACCACTGGTATCTGCAACAACATGAAAGAACAAGGGCTGTCAGATACTGTAGCGGAGGTTACAGGTTTGACAATAGATCCGTATTTTTCCGCCACCAAGATACGGTGGATCCTCGACAATGTGACCGGAGCCGACCAGGACGCGAAACAAGGAAAACTGGCTTTCGGCACCGTCGATTCCTGGCTGATTTGGAATCTCACCAACGGCACTCAACACATAATAGATACCTCTAATGCCAGCCGAACGATGCTCTTTGATATCCGGACCAAGAAATGGTCTGACGATATGCTCAAGATAATGGACATACCCANNTCTATGNTACCTGAGNTCGTACCGTCGAGTGGTAGATTAACTACCAGCGGGGGCAACTTCTTTGGAGGACACCCTATCCCGATTTGTGGGATTGCCGGTGACCAACAGAGTGCTTTATTTGGCCAATGTTGTTTTTNCCCTGGCATGCTGAANGTCACATATGGAACTGGTGCATTTCTANTAATGAACACCGGATCTGAAATTGTTAGATCCAAAGNAGGCTTACTCACCACCGTGGCATGGGACCTGAATGGCGCACTGAATTATGCCCTGGAGGGGGGGGTGTTCTCTGCGGGTTCCACTGTCCAATGGCTTAGGGATGAAATGGGNATAATTGAACAATCGGCAGATATCGAGGAACTCGCGCAATCGGTGCCAGATAACGGTGGCGTCTACCTCGTGCCTGGTTTCAATGGGCTTGGTACACCCTACTGGGACCCTGAGGCTCGCGGTTCAATACATGGTCTAACGAGAGGAAGCAACCGAGGGCACTTAGCGAGGGCAGCCTTGGAATCCATAGCTTACCAATGTGACGACGTTCTAAGATTGATGTCNGCAGAATCTGGAAAACAAATTACTACCATAAGATCCGATGGAGGGGGCTCGGGTAACAATATGCTCATGCAATTTCAGGCCGATATATCAGGGGTTTTAATCGAACGTTCATTATCTATTGAAACCACCTCACTCGGGGCTGCATACCTTGCAGGGCTTGGGATAGGATTTTGGGATAGTCAAAATCAGATAGAGCGNTTATGGCAAAGTNGGGGTTTATTCTTGCCGAATATGAACCTCTCACGTAGAGATTTACTTAGACATTATTGGTTAAAGGCCGTCGAGCGCTCTCTAGGCTGGGCAGCAAGGAATTAAATATATAGGAGAAAATCATGCCCACTATAGCCCCAGACAAACTTCAGGACATTGCCCGAAAACTTCTTATGGGCGCTGGAGCCTCTCAAAAGGAATCTGAAATTATTTCCAGGCACTCCATAGGGGCAAACCTAGCAGGACATGATTCCCATGGCATAATCCAGATCCCTACATATATTGACCGAATGGATAGGGGACATATTGTCCCGGGTGCCGAATACGAAATTTTGAAGGAATCAGCTACTACAACCGTTGTCGATGGACATTGGGGGTTCGGTTATGTAGTAACTGAGAGGACAATGAAACTCACTATAGAGAAAGCGAAGACTCAGAATGTTGCGGCGGCAACCATCCACAGGCAGAGCCACATTGGACGGTTAGCTAGTTACCCGCTAATGGCGGCAAAAGCTGACATGATCGCGATGATAACGGCTGATTCTGGTCGTTCGGCAAAAGGTGTCGTTCCCTTCGGAGGNAGGGAGAAAAGACTTGGTACAAATCCAATATCATTTGCTATGCCAAGTGACCTTGAAGGGCCGTTCTTTTTAGATATGGCCACAAGCGCCGTCGCCGCAGGAAAGATTAATCTTGCGAAAGCCAGGGGTAATGAGGTTCCGGAAGGATGGATTCTTGACAGTGATGGAAATCCAACCACGGATCCCAACGCGCTTTCCTCCGGTGGCGCGATTCTCCCCCTGGGGGGAGAAGAAGGTCATAAGGGATATGGGTTGTCTTCCGTGGTGGAAATTTTTTCGGGTATCCTCACGGGTTTAGGATTCGGACACGATCCATCAGGAAGGCATAACGACGGTTGTTTCATAGCAGTCTTCAACCTTGCGGCCTTTCGGGATGTAGTTGACTTCAAGAAAGAGGTTAAGGAATTCGCTCAATATTTAAAGAGTTCTGAACCTGCTACGGGATTCAAGGAAGTCTTCTACCCCGGAGAGCTAGAGCACTTGAGAGAATTGGACCAAAGAGCAAATGGCATTTTTGTGGAAGAATCTACTTGGGATACCTTAAAGTCACTTGCGGCAAAATATAATGTTGAGCCAATTATGAATCTTTCTTAAGGGAGACAGCTATATTTGATTGGCGATAACATTCCCCATAGCTGATGTGCTAACTAATTCCCCACCGTCGGATGATATGTCAGCAGTCCTATAACCCTCGATTAAGACTGAGTCGACGGCTGCTTCAACTGAGTTAGCTTCTTCCTCCATGCCAAAAGAGAGCCTCAACATCATGGCCGTGCTTAAAATAGAGCCGATAGGGTTCGCAACCCCTTGACCTGCTATATCCGGAGCTGTTCCATGGATGGGCTCGTAGAGACTTACTCGTTTGCTGAGAACATTTTTCCCGGGAAGAGACGAGAGGCTTGCAGAGGGGAGCATGCCCATCGAACCGGCCAGCACAGACGCCTCATCTGTGAGAATATCTCCAAAAGTGTTTTCCGAAACGATTACATCGAAAGACGAAGGGTTTCTGATCAGTTGCATCGCCGCGTTGTCCACAAGTATGTGTTCAACTTCGACCTCAGGGTATTCCTCAGAGACTTCTAGGGCAATCTCTCTCCAAAGGCGTGAAGATTCCAATACGTTTTGTTTATCTACCGAAGCGAGCTTTTTCCGACGTCCCATGGCGAGTTCGAAGCCGACTCGAAGGATTCTCTCTATTTCCAATTCCGTGTATTTGAGCGTGTCTACTCCCCTCCTACCTCTACTCGTGGTCCAGCGCTTTTTAGGTTTGCCAAAGTATAAGCCGCCTGTGAGTTCACGAAGCACGAGCATATCCACACCGGCCAGATATTCTGGCTTGAGAGGGCTTGAATTAATAAGAGCTGGATACACTTTTACAGGGCGCAGATTCGCAAATAGCCCGAGAGACTTTCTTATTGCCAATATTCCATCTTCGGGTCTGACGTCATTGGCTGGATCGTCCCATTGCGGGCCGCCCACGGCACCAAACAGAATCGCGTCAGATTGATTGCAGGTTTCCACGGTTTCTTGGGGCAGCGGCGTTCCGTACTCGTCAATGGCATTGCCACCGATACGCCCGTTGGATAGAACAAAATCGTGTCCGAACCTGTTACCTACAGCCTCTAAAACTTTAATTGACTCGGTGACCACTTCAGGCCCGATACCATCACCTGGAAGGACAGCAATTGAACGTCTCATATTATTAATCTCCCAAATACAGAAAGATGATCCAAGGATCGGNTTTAATTCCTATGTAGCAACTATATTAACGAGCCGGCCTGGTACAAATATTATTTTTCGCATTTGTTTGCCGGCTATGTGAGCTTTCACCTTCTCACTCTCCAAAGCAAGTGCGGTCGCATCCGATTCAATTACACCCACCGGGGCAAGAATGCGGTCTCTTAGCTTGCCGTTCACCTGTATCACAAGGGTTATCTGGTCTTCCTCGGCTAGGGCCTCATCAAACTTTGGCCAAGCCTGGAGATGGATACTGAAGTCGTTACCGAGTTGTTCCCAAAGTTCCTCACTCATGTGGGGCGTGATTGGGGACATCAGTATAAGTAGNTGATTGAGGCTATTTTTCCATTTTTCCGCGCTTACTAGCTTCCTGGAATAAGATACTGAGAGCTGGTTCGTGTATTCCATAAGAGCAGAAATNGCCGTGTTGTACTTAAATCTTTCCACATCCTCGGTGACTCTTCTGATGGCCTTGTGAAGTGCCCGATCTAACTCTCTATCTGCCGTCTCATCTCCGTCGTCAGGTAGAACGTCACGATCACGTCTCACCGTATCCCA
This sequence comes from Chloroflexota bacterium, assembly GCA_002708065.1. Classification (GTDB taxonomy): domain Bacteria; phylum Chloroflexota; class Dehalococcoidia; order Lucifugimonadales; family UBA826; genus UBA11795. Next base: position 8,285 of record PAOO01000007.1, on the reverse strand, counting down.
TACCCTGTTGAGCCACCTCGCAGCCCCATTAATCCCGGAGTCACTCCATTCTCCACCCTGTTCCCAGGGCCCTATAAACATCAAGTATGTACGAACTACGTCTGCACCTACTGCCTTCACGTATTCATCCGGGGCGATCACATTTCCCCGCGATTTACTCATCTTGCTACCTTTATAAATGATGGTCCCTTGATTGAAGAGGCGCTGAAACGGTTCGTCAAAGTTGATAAGTCCCAGATCCCTCGCTGCTTTAACGAAGAAACGAGCGTAGAGTAGATGCATAACAGCATGCTCTACTCCACCGGTGTATTGATCTACAGGGTTCCACAAATCTGCCGACTTTGGATCGAAGGCNCCCCGATCATATTTGGGACTNGTATATCTAAGGAAATACCACGACGAATCGACAAATGTATCCATCGTATCCGTCTCTCGTTTAGCATCTTTCCCGCAGTTAGGACAGTTCACGTTCACGAATCCATCATGAAGCGCTAGTGGGGATTCCCCTGTTGGAAGAAATTCCGCATCCTCTGGCAAAATCACGGGGAGATCCTGATCTGGCACTGCGACAGTCCCGCAATCATCGCAGTAGATTATAGGTATTGGAGTGCCCCAATANCGTTGTCGTGAAATTAACCAATCCCTCATCTTGTAATTGACTTGTCTTTTTCCGATTTTCTTGTCCTCAATGAAATCAGCTATCGCTTTTAATCCTTCCATGTTGTCCAATCCATCGAACTGGCTAGAATTAACTTGTATTCCCTTATCAAGGTATGCCTGAGTCAACTCCTCCCCATCCCAGCCAGGTGGGGCGACGACTACTCTAATTGGTAAGTCATATTTGGAAGCGAATTTAAAGTCGCGTTCATCATGAGCCGGAACACCCATGACTACGCCAGTNCCGTAGCTGTGCAGAACGTAATCCCCTATGAGAATCGGTATTCTTTCACCGTTGAGTTTATTGACGCAGTAGGAGCCAAGAAAGATGCCTGTCTTCTCCCGTTCCGTAGAAAGACGTTCAATCTCGGAAGCTTGACGTGACCGTTTAATGTAATTGCTTACTATTTGGGATTGTTCCGCGTTCGTTAGACTCTGAACAAGAGGGTGTTCTGGAGCCATCACAACGAAAGTGACCCCAAAAACAGTATCAATCCTAGTGGTGAAAGTCAGAAGGTTTTTCTCCTTCAGTCCGTATTCTGATATGTCGAATTCAACTTCTACACCTTCGCTCCGACCGATCCAGTTCGTTTGCATAGTGTTTATACGATCTGGCCACTCCATCTTCGTCTGATCTAACAGTTCGTCTGCATATTCGGTAATTTTCAAAAACCATTGGTTCATGTCCCGGTGTGTCACCTCAGTATCGCATCGCTCGCAGAAACCATTAATAACCTGTTCATTTGCTAGAACAGTGACGCAGGAAGGACACCAGTTAACCGGCGCATTCGCCCTGTAGGCCAGACCGGTTTTATAGAACTGTAAAAAAAACCATTGATTCCANTTATAGTATTCTGGAACACATGTGATTACCTCTCGATCCCAGTCATACATCGGACCCAAGGTTCGTAATTGACCCCTCATCCTCTCAATATTGGCCATCGTCCATTTATGTGGATGTATTCCCCTCTCTATAGCGGCATTTTCAGCGTTCAATCCAAAGGCATCAAAGCCCATTGGATGAAGAACGTTGTAACCTTGCATACGNCGAAATCGAGCGTGAATATCAGCCCCGGTCATGACAAACCAATGCCCTACATGCAGATCACCAGAAGGATANGGGTACATTGTGAGTTCGTACCAGTTCTCCCTTTTGCCATCATCTTCAATAGAATAGAGCCGTTCCTTCTCCCATCGCTCCTGCCATTTTGGCTCAATTTGATTATGAGGGAACCTCGTATCTATGGCTTTAATACCAACCATCAATTTCTCTCGCATTCTCCATATATTATGAAGCCTTTTTCAAACACCGCTCTCAGGAACACCGTAACTTAATTTCCCAGTGACCGAACCACAGCATCTCCAACTGACTCTGTCGAGGAACTGCCTCCCAGGTCCGGNGTCAAAATCTCTCCTTGCACCAGAAGACCCTGCACGGATTTCTCTATATCATCCGCCGCAGCATTTTCACCAAAATGCCTAGCCATCATAGCGCCCGTTAATATCTGTGCCATCGGATTTGCGACGCCTTTGCCCATAATGTCCGGTGCACTGCCATGAACGGGTTCAAACATAGAAGGATATCTTCTTTGCGGGTCTAAATTCGCGCTCGATGCCAAACCCATACTTCCCGTTATGATCGCGCCAATGTCGGTCAAAATATCGCCGAACAAATTGCTACCTACCACTACATCAAACATTTCGGGTTTTCTTATAAAATCCATTGCCGCTGCATCTACCAGTAGAGAAATTGTTTCCACGTCAGGAAAATCCTCTGAAACACGTTCAAAAGCTCTATCCCACACAAGCATCCCATAGCCCTGTGCATTAGATTTTGTGACCGACGTCAGATGCTTTTTCTTATTCCGTCTCCTGGCAAGTTCAAAGGCGTAGCGGATCACACGTTCACATCCCATCCTAGTGAAAACCCCGGTTTGTATACCTATCTCTTCTGGAAAATCCATGTATTGGAAGCCGCCTACATTGGCGTATTCCCCCTCCGTATTCTCGCGGATTACAACCATGTCAATATCGAATGCTTGCTTATCTGCCAAGGGAGAGGTGATACCCGGGTAGAGTACGTTTGGGCGCTCGCATACATATTGATCAAACCTGCGTCGAATCGGTAGAAGCAATCCATTAAGAGTTATGTGATCCTGAATATCGGGGTGGCCGACAGCTCCAAGGAATATTCCGTCATACTCTGACAATGTGTCCAGGGCATCAGATGGCATCATTTCTCCATGCTTTTTGTAATACTCGGATCCCCAAGGGAACTCCTCGAAAGTCCATCCGAACGGATAATTCCCCGAAACTGCCTTAAGAACTTTTATACCTTCTTCGACAACTTCGGTCCCTATGCCGTCACCTCGTATAACTGCGATCCTATGATTAGCCATCACTTTCCTTCCATGCCTGTCTACTGCAACAGATTAATATCCCCACACATTCGATCGTAAAATAATAACGCAACCCTTCTTGATGTTCAGCAAGACGGCAATCCTAAATGAAATAGTGGGCTAATGCACAATCTAGCAGCAGGTAATTAACGTTAGAAGACAGGCTGGAAAATTGCTGCACATTAGAATGTATATTCAGCCCGGATCGCAGCAATCCCTAGCTCCTGTACATCAGCAGGTGGAATCCTACGGTCACCCGAATCCATCAACAAGCCGTATTTCAACGCCGTTTCATCGAACCAATACCAACCTTCATTCAAAGGTGAATCGCACTTGGTTGGAGAACAAAAATATATAAAGTCAATGTGCTGGTGGAACCCGTGAATCGGATCTTCTATATCCTCAACGAGTACGTGTTCCGGACTTGCTACAGACAAAGGATATTGGAATCTTAATTCTCTATCTCTCCGAATGACATTGACAGATAGCCCGGTTTCCTCTTTCACCTCTCTCAGAACCGCCTCCACTGGATCCTCATCTTGTTCAATATGGCCCCCAGGAGGCAAATATTCTTTCACCTTCTGGTGCCAATGAAGCAAGACACTGGAATTTTGAACGACGTATCCACTGGCAGTAAAATGCCTAGCAATCTCTTTCAAATCGGGCTTCCTGATCTTTTCTTTTTTCTAATGAACCGATACAGAAAAAATGCAGCAATCACCACACACAGCCATACAGGGCTAAAAACCAGAGCCCATATAATTGCGCTAAGTATTACGTAGCCCGCTCCAGTAAGACTGCGTACCGCGGTCTTGGATGATTCTCCAATATCCCATCCACGGACCGCCCAGCCTTTCGGTTCTAAAACGTATACACTCACTTCTCCCACCCCCTCAATAGTTCCCGAAGCAGTTTGACCTGTGACCGTCAGTCTTGCCCTGTACGGGAAAGGTCGCGAGTCGACATATTTATGGGTTGCCAAAGCCCTNGTGCCTGATCCTTTGACTATTACATCTTCGACGACGGTTCCATCTCCAAAATCCCAAGAGTATCGGATCTCATCGATCAAGGTTGAGCGGGTGAAAGANCCTTGAAAGTCGATATTCTCGCCCGCGTATGCGTCCAGATATTCACCGGCAAACACTTCTATAACGGGCATTCTAGAAATCGACACTGTCAACGTATCTTCGCCCTCAAATGTACGGCTATGGCCGTGTCCGTTCAATACTACTTTGGCGATATATGGAGAGTCTCTATCATCCCAATATGAGTGGGAAACCGTTGAAGTGACTCGTGTATTCCCTTCGGCAGTTGGAGCAGTTCTGTCACCGTAGATAAGGGGGCTCCCGTCGCCAAAGTCCCAGTAGAAAGAATATCCTTCTACAGTTTCCGGAGCTTCAAAAACGGCTCGGAATCGAGCGATACCACCGACAGAAGTACTTAAATCGTCGCCTGCATCCACATTCATATTAGAGGGTTTCACTAGAAGGTTCGCAGTAATAAGGGAATATGCGGAAGATTCTTCAAGATACTGAATTTGTCCTTTCAAGACCTCTAACTCTGACTGCACGTCCGTAAGCTCTCGTCTTACCTCTAAAATCTCTTCCACCTTCTCTGTTTTACCCATGAGTTCAAGCAAGGCTTTCTGAGTTGCTTCTAAAGAGGAGAGTTTAGAGGTATTGTCTATNTATTCTTTTGTTACATCATGACTATCTAGAGACTCCGAATTTATTTCTATTGCCCCTTCTTTAAACACGGTGACGATTCCAGCGAGATCTTTTGCGGGTACCCGTGCGACTAGCACTGCCCCAGCTGCACCTTTTATGTCTGAGGAAACAACCCAGCCTCCAAACCCAAGAACTATCTCAGTTAACCGGGAGATTGTCTGATTCAAATCCGCTACGGTCATGTTCAATGTCGAACTAGCTACGACGATCCTTTCGTTTTGATTTGTTTCGACAAAACTAGCCCGGGTCTGTATGGAGGCATTTAATCGGTTCTCTTCATTGAACATCTGTGCCGCGTTGGCCTTCTGCTGGAACTTNTGTGTTGGTTCTTGATCAGATAAACCTGGTTGTACAGGAAAATCCGGGGGTTGCGGGATCGAAGAAACAGCAACTCCCGCTTCCATGCTTTGCGGAAAATCCCCATTTTCCCAGTNCGTTTTCGCCATACGGGCAGAAGAATAGCTTCCAGAGGAATCATCAGAGCTACAACCCGAAATTATGATTAGTAAAAGGGATAAGCAAATGATCGCGTACGAAAACCTAGAAGACTCAGGCATAACGCTGAGGAATCTAATAGTTCCTATGGTCACTGATAATACCTCTGTACAAGATTCTACTTAATATCTTTCTTGAGAGGAGTTTGATTGTAAAGGTACGAGCCCCTCTAGTTTTGTATATAATGGACAAAGTTATCGGGGAGCTCAACAGTGCTGAGAGGGCGAGACATCTTGCCGACCCGACACCTGATCTGGATAATGCCAGCGTAGGGAATGATGCCAAATTCCACCTACAGGCCACCTAATCAGGTGGTTTTTTTGTCCGTGACGGAGATTTCATAAAGGATATTGGGGGGCTTACGGTAATGAGTGACCAGCTGACGATCGCCGGGAAGAATTTCGACTCTAGGCTTATGGTGGGAACAGGTCGACACAGGAGCATGGATGAGATGGTTAGTTCCATCGAGGCTTCCGGAGCACAGATCGTCACCGTTGCAATTGGCAGGTTGGATCTTTCGAACCCGCAAGAGAAAACTATTCTAGATTTTTTTGATTGGGATAAATACACCATCCTGCCCAACACGGCCGGTAGTAAAACTGCAGAGCAAGCTATTCTTACCGCAAGGCTCGGCAGGGAAGTCACCGGTACAAACTGGGTGAAGCTTGAAGTTATACCCGAGCCAAGCCACCTACTACCTGACCCGATAGGTACCTATGAGGCAGCAAAGGAATTGATTGCCGATGGTTTCTCAGTGCTTCCGTACATACACGCAGATCCTGTGTTAGCCACTCGGTTATGTGACATGGGGTGTTCCACTGTCATGCCTCTAGGATCTGCTATAGGCTCCGGCCAAGGCATTCTAACAATGGAAGAGATCCGGCTCATTATCGACGAAGCCAGCGTGCCAGTCGTTGTCGATGCTGGACTTGCGGTCCCATCTGATGCCTCGCAGGCATTGGAGGCGGGAGCAGATGCCGTATTAGTGAACACAGCAATTGCACAATCTCCTGATCCTGAATCCATGGGCGAGGCATTCAAACTGGGCGTTTTGGCAGGTAGAAAAGCCTATTTGGCTGGCAGGATACCAAGCAGAAGCACAGCCGTGTCGAGCAGTCCAGGAGCAGGGGCAAACTAAGGGAACTTAGACTTGGCTCTGATTTTTCCATCTCCTGTTCTGTGCCTAGTGACAAACAGGAAGATGCTAAGTGTGGGATCTCTCCCCGAGGTAATTGGCAAGGCTGTATCTGGGGGAGTCAATATGGTGCAAATTCGTGAAAAGGACTTATCACACGACGCTTTGATAAAGCTTGTCGGCAACATTGTAAACAGTGTCCAAGATAGGGCCCTTGTGGCCGTAAACACTGATCAATCGGATCATGTATTTGAAGGGGTGGATATAATTCATCGGGCAGAAAGCAGTTTGGGATTACCAACGCCAGGCATCGTTGGAATTGGCAGATCTGTTCACTCTGCGCAGGCAGCAATACAGGCTGAAAAATGCGGGGCGGACTATTTAATTGCAGGCTCTGTGTTTGAAACCGGATCACATCCAGGAGAAAAGGGGCGAGGTATAGGCTTTATCCGAACAGTTGTCGAATCTGTTAGCACTCCAGTTATAGCAATTGGAGGTATCAACGCTTCAAGAACTCGACAAATCATAGAAGTCGGAGCTGTGGGTATTGCAGTAGTATCCGCCATTTTGGGCTCTTCAGATCCTGAGCAAGCAGCAGCTAAGCTAGTCCTCTCCATGAATCCGGACAAGATCAATTGATCAGGGGGTCACATGNCTATTATTGTCAAAGTAAACGGCGAGGAAAAATCGCTGAATTCTTCTTGTTCAATTAGCGATTTTCTAACAGGCTTGGGATTAGGTGATCGGAAAGCGATAGCCGTTGCTTTGAATGGAACAGTTGTCTCTAGAGATCAATATGATTGCACTAGAATTGATAACGAAGATACTCTTGAAATAGTCAGGGCTATCGGGGGCGGATTCTAATCTTTTTTTAACGCATCAAGNTTTCCNAGCTTTGATAACTATCGCAAATGGGATCCNCTCTANNCGATCTCGGAAAGGCTCCCANTANTGGCCNCCATANGGNATNTTANCGCGATCCATTTTANGTTCAGCCACGGGCTCTAACAACNTTTCGACCACAAACCCNGCNTTGGNNATCGTCGTAAATATCTCANNTATCGTGCGNAATAGTGTGAANTTCGGAGNGTTANNTNCACTTTTTGAANCCTTCCATATNTCTAANGGCGGATTGAAATANTCANTAACNATCAGTTGAGANTTTTNNNGATCCCANTCGAAAGCGGATAATGGNTGGACAGTNCTCAATATGAAAGTNCCATCTGCANGNAGANCCCTGAAACATTGNNCNATAAATCGTTCTATATCTTCNACAAATTCCAATGCGAACATGNAAATTNCATAATCGAAACTNTCACTCNTGANCCAATNAAGNTTTTCCAAATCNGCCTTTACAAGNTCNACGTTTGAATTAGATTCNNNTCTCAATTTNANNGCNTAGNTAAAGCTGTCGCGACGAACCATCCACAGCTACCGCACAAGCACCGTTTCTGTCAGCGACTATTGAGTTTTGAGCCGCTCCGCATCCCAGTTCAAGAAACCGTTTCCCGAGAAAATTATCTATAAGGCCTACTTCTTGATCGCCCAGGCTTAATGGGGCAAGATGAATATCAGTCAAGGATATAAAGCTTTTTTCCTGATATTCGTCCGACATTCCGGACCATCCAGAGATATTTCTCTTTTCCATATTCATAATTTCTGTCTAAACTTGTACCGTAGCGTTTGTACAAGGATAATAGCGGGCCCAAAGGCGAATATAGGGTTAATAGGGTGATAATTTTGGAAAATTCCAACGTTCTAACTGTAAGCGACATTCTCTCTCCAGATGATATAACGCACAGCTTTGATACACACTCCGACGGGCCTTCTGGTAAGTTACCTTTAACTGCCGAAATTTTAGTTGATCAGCCC